>DATMTG010000046.1:0-12890 GCA_035565075.1 Stenotrophobium sp. | reverse complement strand
AAGCACGGGCAGGCTCCGCGGCCCCGCGTCTTCGCACTGAATTTCGAGGGCGACCTGCATGCGACCGGCGCCGCCACCCTGCGCGAAGAAATCAGTGCGGTCCTGCAGGTTGCGCGCAAGCAGGACGAGGTGTTCCTGCGGCTCGAAAGCGAAGGCGGCCTTGTTCATGCGTACGGCCTGGCCGCATCCCAGCTTGCACGGATCCGCGATCGCGGTGTGCGCCTGGTGGTGGCGGTGGACAAGGTCGCCGCCAGCGGCGGCTATCTGATGGCCTGCGTCGCCGACAAGATCATCGCCGCGCCCTTCGCCATCCTCGGCTCCATCGGCGTGGTCGCGCAGATTCCCAACTTCCACCGCCTGCTGAAAAAGCATGAGGTCGACCTGGAGCTGCATACCGCGGGACAGTACAAGCGCACGCTGACCCTGTTCGGCGAGAACACCGATGCCGCACGCGCCAAGTTCCAGGAGGAACTGGAAGACACGCATGTCCTGTTCAAGGCCTTCGTCAGCGAAAACCGTCCCGGCATGGCCATCGACAAGATAGCCACCGGCGAACACTGGTTCGGCACGCGTGCGCTGGCGCTGCGCCTGATCGATGAAATCAAGACCAGCGACGACTACCTGCTCGAACGCTCTAAGGATTCGGATATTTACCAGGTCACCTACCGCGAGCGGCAGAACCTGAGCAGCCGCCTTTCGCGCGGACTGGTCAACCTGGCGTTGGGACTGCGCGGCGGGGTCGAGAAAGCCTGGTCGCGTTCGGTGTAAGGTTGCGGATCATTCCTGCCGGAGTCGTGCATGAAAATATCCAGTCGCAGTTTCCGTGATGGCGGCCTGATCCCGGGACGCTGTGCCTTCTGCATCCGCAGCCCGCGCGGACACGTTGCGCTCGCACGGAATCTCAATCCGCACCTGCGCTGGAGCCATGCCCCGGCCGGCACCCGCAGCTTCGTCGTCACCTGCATCGACGGCGATGCCCCGACGCGGGCCGATGACGTCAACCAGCCGGGCCGCAGCGTCCCAGCCGACCTGGCGCGCGCGGAGTTCGTGCACTGGCTGATAGTCGACATTCCACCGCACATCACCTCGATCGCCGAGGGCGCGTGCTCCGACGGCGTGACGGCAAAAGGCAAGGCGGCTCCCGCCGGCCCCGAAGGCGCACGTCAGGGCATCAACGACTACACCGGCTGGTTTGCAGGCGACAAGGACATGGCCGGCACGTATCTCGGCTACGACGGCCCCTGCCCGCCATGGAACGATGCCCGCGTGCACCATTATCAATTCACGGTCCACGCAACCGATCTCGAGCACTGCCCGGTCAAGCCGGCATTCACGCTCAAGCAGTTGCGCGACACGCTGGATGGCCACATCCTGGCCTCCGCCAGCCTGAGCGGCCGCTACAGCCTGAACCCGCGATTCCGGCTCGCTTGAGACCGATGAAACTTGACGCCGGATGAGCGGTCATAGCGACGCTGAAGCCCCACAAGCCTATTCATCAGAGAACAATCACAATGTCCCGCGATACGCTCTTCAAGATCTTCACTCCCCTGGCGGTTTCCGCATCCATTCTGGGCGCCGCATTCATGATGTCCGGTGCGCCGACCCCGGTGGCCGCGCATTCCAGCGCCGCAGCGGTGATGGGCGCCGGCAGTTCGTCGCTGCCCCTGCAAAACGGCGTCCCCTCGTTGGCCCCGATGCTCAAGCAGGTGATGCCGGCGGTGGTCAACATCGCGGTCACCAGCAAGGTCGAGATCCAGAACCCGTTGCTCAACGATCCGTTTTTCCGCCGCTTCTTCGGCGTACCGGATCAACAGCAGCAACCGCAAACCCAGGAAGCGCAGGCCATCGGCTCCGGCGTCATCGTCGATGCCGCCAAGGGCTATGTGCTGACCAACAATCACGTGGTGGACCAGGCCGACACCATCAAGGTGCGCCTGAATGACGACCGCGAATACAACGCCAAACTGATCGGCACCGATCCGGCCACCGACATCGCCGTCCTGCAGATCAAGGCCGACAATCTGACCGCGCTGCCCATCGCCGACTCCGACAAGCTCGAAGTCGGCGATTTCGTCGTGGCCATCGGCTCGCCGTTCAATCTGCGCCAGACCGTGACCAGCGGCATCGTCAGCGGGCTTGGCCGAAACGGCCTCGGCGACGGCTACGAGGATTTCATCCAGACCGACGCCAGCATCAATCCCGGCAATTCCGGCGGCGCGCTGGTTAACCTCAAAGGCCAGCTGGTCGGCATCAACTCGATGATCCTGTCGCAGTCCGGCGGCAACATCGGCATCGGCTTTGCGATACCGACCAATCTCGCCACCGGCATCATGAAGCAGCTGATCGATCACGGCAGCGTCGAGCGCGGCCATATCGGCATCACCGGCCAGGATCTGACGCCGGATCTGGCCAAGGCCTTTGGCCTGAGCGACACGCACGGCGCGCTGGTGTCGCGCGTCCTGCCGAAGTCGCCCGCCGACAAGGCCGGCATCGAGGCCGAGGACGTGATCCTGGCCGCCAACGGCAAGCCCATCGAAAGCTTCTCGCAACTGCGCACCATCGTCGGACTGATGCGCGTCGGCGACAAGGTCGACCTCAAGATCCTGCGCAAGGGCAAGACCCGGAACATCACCGTCACCATCGGCAAGGACGTCGTGGTCTCGGCCGCCGGCGCGGAACTCAATCCACGTCTGGCCGGCGCCACCTTCGGCGCCGTCGACGAGAGCACGCAGCAATCCGAGGACGTGCACGGCGTGCTGGTCAAGACCGTGGCGCAGGGCAGCCCCGCGGCGCAAGCCGGCCTGCAGCCCGGCGACATCATCACCTCGGTCAACCGCCAGCCGATCAACAACATGGACCAGTTCCGCAAGCTCGCCGGTTCCAAGAGCAAGCAACTGCTGTTGCGCATCCGTCGGGGTGACGGCGCCCTGTTCCTGCTGCTGGAATAACACGGCGTTCCACAAACCGGGCGGCGGGCTATACTAGGGCCCGCCGCCTTTTTTGTTGACCCATGCTCGACGACGAATTTGAACTGCTGGATGAACGCGTGCAGCGCCTGATCGCCGCCTACCGTCAGGCGCGACTGGAGCATAAGCACGCATTGCAGGAACGCGACCGCCTGCTGGCACTCAATGCCGAATTGCGTCGGCGCATCGAAGGCATCGTCGAGCGGATCCGCGCACTGGAAACGGAGCAGGAAACGTGAGCACTGCAGACAAGAGCAAGGATCCGCTGAGTGTCACCGTCCGCATCATGGGCAAGGAATACGCGGTCGCCTGCCCGCAGGAAGAACACGAAGCGCTGGTGAAATCAGCCGACTATCTCAACGACCGCATGACCAGCATCCGCAAGCGTGGCAAGGCGCTCGGCGCAGAGCGCATTGCGGTGATGGCCGCGCTCAACATCGCTCGCGAACTGCTCGAACTTCGCGGCACCGAAGGCGTGGTTTCGCCGGACGCAGCCGCCGCCGCGCGGGCTCGGCAACTGCGGCTGGACATCGATTCCACGCTGACGCTGGAATGACCGCGATGCCGCCCTGCCGGCGGTTGCAGCGGCACGGAGTCGGGGTCCATGAACCGGTCTAAAGTGCTATTCTCCTTCTCGGTGTCTCCTGCAGTGTTCGACAAGCGCTCCGAACCCCTTGAGCCTAATTGCAAACCCCGGGAGCCATACCTGTGTTTGGCGTGCAGGCCCGCCCCGCAGCGGGAAGCCCGATAACATGGCGCGGCACCCACTTGAGACCTCGTCTCAAGGTAGTGAACGCCTGACGGCACAGGCGGGAGACACCACTTCTACAGATCCCGCTCGGGACAAAACCGCCCTGCGCCGGCAACTGCGGCAGCACCGCGCAAATATTCCACCGCACGTCGCCCGACGCGCCGCCGCGCGTGCCGCCCGGCAGTTGTCGCGCAGCGGCTGCCTGCGGGGCGTCCGGCACGTCGCGCTGTACCTGCGTCATGGGACGGAACTGGATCCCGCACCGTTGCTGCGCCTGCTGCGCCAGCACAGGCTGAATCTGTACGTACCCAAGATCGGCGCCTGCCACGGCATGCGCTTTCTGCAGCTGCGCCGGGACACGGTGCTGCGTCGTAACCGTTACGGCATCGCCGAACCCGTGGGTCATCGCCCGCAACGCAGCCTGCGGAAAATGGATCTGGTGATCCTGCCGCTGCTGGGCTTCGACGCGCACGGGCGGCGTCTGGGAATGGGCGGCGGATACTACGACCGCGCGCTTTCGTTCCTGCGCAGTTTCGGCAAACCCCGGCTGCTGGGATACGCCTACGCGATCCAGGAAG
Source organism: Stenotrophobium sp. (assembly GCA_035565075.1). Lineage (GTDB taxonomy): Bacteria > Pseudomonadota > Gammaproteobacteria > Nevskiales > Nevskiaceae > Stenotrophobium. The sequence goes on along the minus strand of DATMTG010000046.1, from coordinate 8,595 downwards.
TCGCGGCGATTCCGGCGCAGCGCTGGGACATTCATCTCGACGGCGTCGTCACGGAGCGCGGCGTCCGCATCTTCGACAGGAGTTCAACATGGCCTATTGGCTGATGAAATCGGAGCCCGAGTCTTTCTCTATCGATGCGCTGGCACAGCGCCCGGACCAGACCGAGCCCTGGGACGGCGTGCGCAATTACCAGGTGCGCAACATGATGCGCGACCAGATGAAACCCGGCGACCTGGCGATGTTCTACCACTCCAGCTGCGACGAGCCGGGCGTCTACGGGCTGATGACGATCGTCAGCAACGCCTATCCCGATCCCACGCAGTTCGACCCGAAGCACCATCACTACGATCCGGGCAGCAAGCCGGAGGAGCCGCGCTGGCTGCTGGTCGACGTCAAATTCAAACGCAAGCTCAAGCGGCCGGTGCTGCTCGGCGAGCTGCGCGCTCACGAAGCCAGGCTGAAAGGCATGCTGTTGCTGGCCAAGGGCAGCCGCCTGTCGGTACAGCCGGTCCAGAAGGCGCACTGGGATTTCATCCTCGCGCTGGAAAACCGCAAACCGCAAAAATAATTCTGGCGCCGCCGCACCCGGCAAGCGCAAAATGCGCGCAGGCAGCGCCGCACACGATGCACGTGCGTACGTCCTTGCCCGATCAGTGACATCAGCGTGGCGCAGCCGGGGCGTGACGTGGCCGACCTTTACGACAAAATCACCAGGAACAAGGCGGTCAAGCAACTCGGTCCCGGCCTGATCACCGGCGCCGCCGACGACGATCCCAGCGGCATCGCCACCTACTCGCAGGCCGGCGCGCAATTCGGCTACGGCCTGCTGTGGACGATCATCCTCACCTATCCGCTGATGGTGGCGATCCAGCTGGTGGCCGCACGCCTCGGCCGCGTCACCGGCCACGGCCTGGCTGCGAACATCCGCACGCGCTTCCCCAGGCCGATCCTGTTCCTCATCATCGGCCTGCTGCTGCTGGCCAACGTCATCAACATCGCCGCCGACATCGCCGCCATGGGCGACGCCGTGCGCCTGCTGGTCGGCGGCGTCGAGCACAAGTACACCGCGCTGATCGGCCTGATCTGCCTGACCCTGCAGATCTTCATGTCATACAAGCGTTACGTCACCTATCTGAAGTGGCTGACGCTGTCGCTGCTGTCCTACGTCGCCATCGTGTTCTTCGTGCACGTGCCTTGGGCACGGGTCGCGCACGAGATCGTGATGCCGAGCATCACGCTCGACCGCGACACCATCATGGTGATCGTCGCGGTCTTCGGCACCACCATCAGCCCCTACCTGTTCTTCTGGCAGGCGGCCCAGGAAGTCGAGGAAATCCGCAACACCCCGGGCGCCACCGCGCTCACCGCGATGACCACGCAGGAAGCCGAGCCGCACCTGTCGCGGATCAATCTCGACACCATGATCGGCATGGGCTTCTCCAACCTGGTGGCGTTCTTCATCATCGTCAGCACCGCCGCAACATTGCACGCCAGCGGCATCACCGACATCCAGACCTCGTCGCAGGCCGCCGAGGCGCTACGGCCATTGGGCGGCGATTTCACCTTCATGCTTTTCGCCCTGGGCATCGTCGGCACCGGCCTGCTGGCAGTGCCGGTACTGGCCGGCTCGGCGGCCTACGCGGTGGCCGAGTGCTTCGAATGGCGCGCGGGACTCAATCTCGAACTGCTGGAGGCGCGAGAATTCTACGGACTCATCGCGCTGGCGACGCTGGGCGGCGTGGTGATCAACTTCGTCGGCTTCTCGCCGATCAAGGCGCTGCTCTACAGCGCCCTGCTCAACGGCATCATCGCCGTACCGATCATGGTCGTGATGATGCTGCTGGCCTCGCAGCCCGAGGTGATGGGCCGCTACACCATCTCGCTGAAGCTGCGCATCTGCGGCTGGCTGGCAACGCTGGTGATGGCCGCGGCGGTGGCGGGATTGTTCCTGACCAGCTGAAGCTGTCTCAGGCCTCCGTGCCGAGGAACAGGGCGTAGGCCGGATTGTCGGTCTCGTCCGAGTAGTCGTAACCCAGTTCGGTCAGGCGTGCGCGGCATTCGGCGCGTTCACGGCGCGGCACCTGCAGGCCGCACAGCACGCGGCCGTATGCGGCGCCATGATTGCGGTAATGGAACAGCGAAATGTTCCAGTGCCCGCTCACGGCATTGAGAAAATCCAGCGCAGCGCCGGGACGCTCGGGAAACTCGAAGCGGTACAGCATCTCGTCGGGCAACGCCGGCGCACGGCCGCCGACCATGTAGCGGACGTGGTCCTTGGCCATTTCGTTGCCGGACAGGTCGAGCACCGCGTAACCCTGTTCGCGCAGGCTGGCAATCAGCGCCTCGCGTTCGTCGACGCCGCCGGTGATGCGCACGCCGGCAAACACATGCGCAACCTCCGCCGACGAATAGCGGTAATTGAATTCGGTCACCGTGCGCCGGCCGATGATGCGCAGGAATTTCTTGAAGCTGCCGGATTTTTCCGGGATGGTCACCGCCAGCAGCGTCTCGGTGGCGTCGCCCAGTTCGGCGCGCTCGGCGATGTGGCGCAGCCGGTCGAAGTTGACGTTGGCGCCCGACACGATTGCCGCCAGGGCCTGCCCGCGCACCTGGTGATCCTGCACCCAGCGCTTGAGGCCGGCCAGCGCCAGCGCGCCCGCGGGTTCCGGCAGGGTGCGGTTTTCGTAGAAGCAGTCCTGCGTCGCGGCGCAGATTTCGTCGACACTGACCAGCACGGTGTCGTCGACCAGATGCCGCGCGACACGGAAGGTCTCCTCGCCGATCTGGCGCACCGCGACGCCGTCCGCAAACAGTCCCACCTGCGGCAGCGTCACGCGGCGTCCGGCTTTCATCGCGGCGGCGAAGCAGTTCGAGTCCTCGGGCTCGACCGCGATGACCTTGATCGAAGGCCGCAGCGCCTTGAGATAGGCTGCGACACCGGCCAGCAGGCCGCCGCCGCCAACCGGCACGAAGACCGCGTCGAGATCGGCGCACTGCTCCAGCAGTTCCTTGGCCACCGTCCCCTGCCCGGCGATCACGTCGGCATCATCGTAGGGCGGCACCATGGTCATGCCCTTCTCGGCCGCCAGCGCATAGGCGTGCTCGCGGGCATCGTCATAGGCATCGCCATGCAGGATCGCCTTGCCGCCGAGCGCACGCACCGACTCGACCTTGATGCCGGGCGTGGTGCGCGGCATCACGATCCAGGCGTTGATGCCCATTTTGCGCGCCGCCAGCGCCACGCCCTGCGCGTGATTGCCCGCCGATGCGGTGATCACGCCGCGCGCACGGTCTTCGGCCGACAGTTGTGCAATCTTGTTATAGGCCCCGCGCAGCTTGAACGAGTGCACCGCCTGGGTGTCCTCGCGCTTGAGCAGCACGCGGTTGTCGAGCCGCTTGCTCAGCCGCGGCGCGGCCTCCAGCAGGCTGACTTGCGCCACCTCGTAGACGCGCGCGGTGTCGATGCGGGTCTGGTAGGCCTTGAGGATTTTTTGCACATCCGCGCTGTAGCGCGGCGGCCGGACTGGGGATTTCAAGATGGAAATAGTGTTGAAGGACGGGGTGCAATATCATAGCGCGCCTGTCCACGGACCTTTTCGGACCTGCATCAACCATGTCTTCCAGCATCAGCTTCATCGGCGGCGGCAATATGGCGGCTGCGCTCATCGGCGGCCTGCTGGCGGCCGGCCATGAGCGTGCGCTGATCCGCGTCGCCGAACCCGGTGACGAACGCGCACAATGGCTGCGCGACCAGTACGGCATCGCCGTGTCGTCCACGGCGGCCGCTGCCGTCAAGGACGCCCGGACCGTGGTGCTAGCGGTGAAACCGCAGCAGATGGCGCAGGCGCTGGCGGGCCTGCAACTGGACGAGGCGACCACCGTGGTCTCGATCGCCGCCGGCGTGCGGCTGGCCAGCCTGCGCAAATGGCTGGGCCCTCGCGTGCATCTCGTGCGCACCATGCCCAACACCCCGGCGCTGTACCGCAAGGGCATCACCGGCCTGTACACCGACGCCGATACCCCGGAATCCGCGCGCCGGCGCGCCGAAACCGTGCTCAAGGCCGCCGGCGAAATCTGCTGGCTGAAATCCGAATCTGACCTCGATGCGGTCACCGCGCTGTCCGGCTCGGGGCCCGCCTACTATTTCCTGCTGACCGAGGTCCTGCGCGAAGCCGGCGAAAAACTCGGCCTCGAACGCGACGTCGCCGCGCGACTGGCACAGCAGACGTTCATCGGTTCGGCGGAGATGGCGGCCCGCAGCGGGCAGGATGTGCGCGAACTGCGCACGCAGGTCACGTCCAGGGGCGGCACCACCGAGGCGGCCTTGCAATCCCTTGAATCCGCCGACATCCGTGGCATATTTGCACGCGCCCTGAGCGCCGCCGCGTCCCGCGGCAAGGCCCTGGGCGACGACATGGAGAAAACCGCTTAATGGGTGCCAACGCCGACAACGCCATCTATTTCCTGGTGACGACGCTGTTCGATCTGCTGCTCTGGGCATTCCTGCTGCGCATCCTGTTGCAGTGGGTGCGGGCGGATTTCTACAACCCGATTTCACAGCTGATCTGGCAGGTCACCCGCTACCCGGCCGACTGGCTGCGCAGCTTCGTGCCGCGCTGGCGCAATCTCGACTCTGCCGCGGTGCTGGTGGTGTTCGTGCTGGCGATGATCTACATCTGCCTGATCTCCAGCCTGCTCGGCTTCGGCTCCCAGATCAACGGCCTGTCGGCGGTGATCTACGCCCTGCTGAAACTTGCGGTGCTGCTGGTCAATCTATACACCTTCACCCTGTTCATCCAGGCGATCCTGTCCTGGGTCGGCCCCGGCGTGAACAACTCCGCCAGCAACGTGCTGTGGAGCCTGAACGAACCGCTGCTGCGCCCGGTGCGCCGCATCCTGCCGCCGATGGCGGGTCTCGACCTGTCGCCGCTGGCGGTGATGCTGGTGCTGCAGGTGATCAGCAGGCTGATCCCGCTGCCGGGAATCTTCCGCTAAATGGCCGACCTCGCGCCGGACTCCGTCGGCCTCGTCGCGCCGCAGAAAATCGCCATCGAGCAGCCGCTGCTGCTCGACTGCGGCCGCAGCCTGCCGCGCCACGACCTGATGGTGGAAACCTACGGCACGCTCAACGCCGACCGCAGCAATGCGTTGCTGGTCTGCCATGCTCTGTCCGGCGATCATCACGCCGCCGGCTATCACCGCGCCGACGACCGCAAGCCGGGCTGGTGGGACAGTGCCATCGGCCCCGGCAAACCCATCGACACGAACCGCTTCTTCGTCGTCAGCCTCAACAATCTTGGCGGCTGCCAGGGCTCCACCGGCCCGAATACGGTCAACCCGGAAACCGGCAAACCCTGGGGGCCCGATTTTCCGCTGCTGACCGTGCGCGACTGGGTCCGCTCGCAGGCCCTGCTGGCGGACCACCTGGGCATCGCGCAGTGGGCGGCCGTGATCGGCGGCTCGCTGGGTGGAATGCAGGTGATGCAGTGGGCGATCGACCTGCCGCAGCGCATCTGCAATGCGGTGGTCATCGCCGCGGCGCCCAGGATTTCCGCGCAGAACATCGCCTTCAACGAGATCGCGCGCCAGGCGATCCTGTCCGACCCGGATTTTCACGGCGGGCATTTCTACGACCATGAGGTCGTGCCGTCGCGCGGGCTGAAGCTGGCGCGCATGCTCGGCCACATCACCTACCTGTCCGACGCGGCGATGCGCGCCAAGTTCGGCCGCGTGCAGCGCGCCAACCAGCTCAGCTTCAACTACGACGTCGAGTTCGAGGTCGAAAGCTATCTGCGCTACCAGGGCCAGTCGTTCGTCGAGCGCTTCGATGCCAACACCTACCTGATCATGACCAAGGCGCTGGACTATTTCGATCCGGCGCGCGAGTTCAACAACGAACTCGCCACTGCGTTCAGGCGCGCCAGCGCCCGGTTCCTGGTGGTCGCATTCTCCAGCGACTGGCGCTTCTCGCCGGCGCGCTCGCGCGAGATCGTCAAGAGTCTGGTCGACGCCGGCCGCGATGTCAGCTACGCGCTGATCGACTCCGCCCTGGGGCACGACGATTTCCTGATGCCGCTGCCGCAGTATCACCGCGTGCTGCACGAGTTTCTGCAACACGCCACCGGAGCGCCCGCATGAGCGCCACGACACTGCCCGCGCTGCGGCCGGATCTGGCGCTGATCTGCGACTGGATCAAGCCCGGCGCGCGCATCCTCGACCTCGCCTGCGGCGATGGCAACCTGCTGGCGCACCTGGCACTCAGCCACGACGTCAGGGGCTATGGACTGGAAATCGACCCGGCCAACGTCGCCGAATGCGTGGCGCGCGGCGTCAACGTGATCCAGGCCGACCTCGACGACGGCCTGCGCGATTTCGAAACCGGCTCGTTCGACTACGTGGTGATGACGCAGGCGCTGCAGGCCCTGCAGCGTCCCGACCAGGCGCTGGCCGAAATCCTGCGCGTCGGCCGTACCGGCATCGTCACCTTCCCCAATTTCGGGCACTGGCGCGTGCGCAGCGCGCTGGCCCTGGGCCGCATGCCGGTGACGCCTTCGTTGCCCGAGGTCTGGTACAACACGCCCAACATCCACCTGTGCACGGTCGCCGATTTCGAGGACCTGTGCCACAAGCGCGGCTGGCACATCAGCCATCGCCTGCTGCTCGACCACAATTACCGCGAAGGCCTGCGCACGCGTGCGGCGCCGAACCTGTTCAGCGAGATCGCGATGTACCGGCTACAAGGGCCGGACACGCCACACGAATGAAATTTCCCGGCCTCGGCGGACTGTTCGCGGTCCTGTTGCTGCAAACCAGCGCAGCCGTCGCTGCCGAACCGGTCGTGCGCAGCGACGGTTATGTCGTCCGCTATGCGGCACAGGTCAGCACCGGCTTCGCCCCGGAGATCGCGCGGCAGTACGGCATCACGCGCAGCGCCAACCACGGCGTGCTGATCCTCAACGTGCAACGCGAGGCGGACGCCGGCGGAAAACCCGTTGCGGTGGCCGCCCGCGCCAGCGGCAGTGCCGCCAGCCTGATGGGCGATCGCCAGACCTTGCAGCTGCGTCCGGCCGGGCCGGCCGGCAGCGGCGATCTGCTGGCGGATTTTGCGATGATCAACGGGGAATACCTGCGCTTCGACGTGGACGTGCTGCCGCAAGGCGGCAACACGCCCATCCACGTCCACTTCGAGCAGCAGTTCTACAACGACCGCGACTGAACCAACCGCTCTCCCGGAATCAGAACGAGAAGCCCAGGCGCAGGTTGTAGGAATTGTTGCTGCCGGTGCGCTCGTACTCCGGCGTGATCTCGAACAGCAGCAACGCGATGCGGGCGCCGGCGAACACGCGGCTCTTGTTGATCGTCTCCTTCTGCAGGCCGGTGCTGGCATCCGGGTCGGCGACGCCGCGCACATAGCCGACACCGATGTACGGCGTCAGGAACGCGAACCCCTTGGACATCGACAGGTCGGCGCTGGTCGCGCTGTACTTGAACTGGTCGATGCCGCTGGTCCCGGTATAGGCCACGCGCACCGCCAGTGCCGGCTCGGCAATGCCGCCGGGCAGGATCGCATAGCGCAGTTCCGCGCCCCACAGCCTGGCGCTGGTACCGGGAATGGCGCTATAGGTCGCGCCGACATCGAAGTTGAACGGCAGCCCCTTGTGCACGGCGATGCCGGCCATGCCGATCGCGCTGACATCGCTGCCGGTCAGGTTCTTCCAGGATGCCTCGTGTTGCACCCGGGTGTAGGTGCCGTAAGCGCCCACGCCGATGCCGGTAATGCCGGTCGCCTCGGCCGGTGCCAGCGAGCGGTAGTGCAAGCCCGCTGTCAGATCCTCGCTGACGTTCCTGAAATCACTTTGCGCGCAGGTTGAGGTTGTGGCGCAGGACAGGCTGAAGTCCGGCGAACCGGCAAACGCCGCAGGTGCCGCCAGCAGGAGTGCCGCGGCCAGCAAGGGATGACGCATGTGTGTTTCTCCTCGGTTGATCTGGGTGCAGGTTAGCAAAGCCGTGCGCTTCACGGTGAGGGCGGATTGAACTTGATATCCCCATATTCGCTGACACTGTGGTTGCCGGTATCGTCGCAGTCGCTCATCACTGCCACAGCATCGATCTTGTCGATATCCATGCCGAAATAGGTCTTGAAATCGGCGCGCACGTCTCGACGCTCGCTGTGCCACTGTCCGAGCGCCTGATCCCCGGTGCCCAGCGCGATGATATGCGCCTGCCGGGTGTAGGGATCCGGCCAGTCCGCGGACTTCTGCCGGCCATTGGCCCAGACGTAGACCAGCGACACCGTGCGCCAGATCGCCCAGCCGCCGTCGCGCACGACATAGACCCGCGCCGGGAAATCATCGCCGCGCTTTTCCTGTTGCTCGGCGTCGGCATAGACCCGGTCGACTTTCCAGCGCCAGCTCAGGACCGGAGTCCGGTCGAGGTCCACCGGCGCTTTCCAGATCAGCCCCGAGGCACTCTTGCTGCAGCGCGCCTGCAGCACCTGCACGCCGTCGTCCTGCACCGGCGCATACGCCGTCTCGGCGCGGCCCTTGAATGTCTGCGGCTGCCAGCCTGCAAGCCCCTGGGTCGAAAACGCCCCGG
>DATMTG010000045.1:0-10871 GCA_035565075.1 Stenotrophobium sp. | reverse complement strand
CTCGAGGATGATCCGCGCCGCCTGGCCGTCGCGGTCGCCCTTGCGCACGCGCCGGTTCATGCGGCCGCTGGCACGCTGCTCGCGCAGCACGTCATCGGCTGCACGCGAGGAGTAACGCTCATCGCTGACGTGTACCGGCAGGCGGCTGTGCACGCCAAGTTCGCGTGCGAAACCGCGCGCGGCGCCGGTGATGGCCTGTTCGCTGCCGTCTTCCAGCAAGGGCAGGCCAACGATCAGCGCCGCCGGCCGCCACTCCTCGATGAAGCGCCGGATCGCGGGCCAGTCGCCGGTCGGCAGGGTGGGCAGCGGTCGTGCGCTGCGCGTCAGGTCGTCGCCGACGGCGGTGCCGATGCGCTTTTCGCCGTAATCGAATGCCAGGTAGACCGCGCCGCCCGTCACCGTTGAAAATCCATGAGAGCGTTGTGAGCGAAGGCAGATTGCGCGAGGACGGAGCGCAGGAACCGGAGCATATAAATAAGTCTGTGAGGATTCCGAGCACCGCCCTCGCGCAATCTGCCGAGCGCAGCAGCTCTCATCACGCGTGACCCGAACCGGTGGAGATTTGCGTGACGTCCACGCCCAGCAGCCGCGTCGCCGCCTGCCAGCGATCGCGCGCAGGCGTGTGGAACAGGATGGCCTTGTCCACCGGCGTGTTGAGCCAGGTGTTGCTGAGGATTTCGGATTCCAGCTGGCCCGCGCCCCAGCCGGCATAGCCCAGGACGATGATGTATTCCTTGGGGCCTTGGCCCTGGCCGATGGCGCTGAGAATGTCGCGCGAGGTGGTGATATGCAGGCCGTTGCCCAGCGGCATGCACGACTCCCAGCCGGCCGGCTCGCGGTGGATCACGAAACCGCGTTCGGGTTGCACCGGGCCGCCCCAGTAGACCGAGTGCTCGCTGTCGCTGATCGCCGGATGTTCGAGGCCCATCTGCGCCATCATCTCGGTGAGCTTGAGTTCGGTCGGGCGGTTGATCACCAGGCCGATGGCGCCTTCGTCGTTGTGTTCGCACATCAGAGTGACGGAGTGATCGAAGTTTTCGTCCTCCAATCCCGGCATCGCGATCAGGAACTGGTTCTTGAAGATCGATTCCGTAGCCATGCGGCTAGTATCCGGCCGCGATGCGGCCATGACAAGCCGTGGCGGGACCAGGCGTCGTCAGAGCCTCCGCTCGATCGCACCGATCAGCAGACCGCCGATATCGGTGCCGTGCGCGGCGTCGATTTCGCGCGCACAGGTCGGGGAGGTGACATTGATTTCGGTGAGGTAGTCGCCGATCACGTCCAGCCCCACGAACAGCAGCCCCATCTCCTTGAGGCGCGGGCCGACCTGGGCAGCGATCCACTGGTCGCGCGCGGTCAGCGGCCGCGGTTCGCCGCGACCGCCGGCAGCGAGGTTGCCGCGCGTTTCGCCCGGACGCGGAATGCGCGCGAGGCAATACGGCACCGCCACGCCATCGACCATCAGGATGCGCTTGTCGCCGTCGCTGATCTCGGGCAGGTAGCGCTGCGCCATGATGCTGTGCCGGCCGTTCTGCGTCAGCGTTTCGAGGATCGCGCCGAGGTTCTGGCCGTTCTCGCCGACGCGAAAAATGCCGGCGCCGCCCATGCCGTCCAGCGGCTTGAAGATGACGTCCCGGTGCTCGTCGTGAAAGGCGCGCAGCGTCGGCATGCTGCGGCTGACCAGGGTCGGCGCGCAGCACTGCGCGAACCAGCTGATGAAGACCTTCTCGTTGGCATCGCGCAGGGACTGCGGCCGGTTGACCACCAGCGCGCCCTGGTCGGCGGCGCGTTCGAGGATATAGGTGGCGGTGATGTATTCCAGATCGAACGGCGGATCCTTGCGCATCAGGATGGCGTCGAGCTCGCCCAGCCGGAGGGTCTGCGCCTGCCCGAGATCGTACCAGTGCTGCCTGTCATCGGATACCTTGAGTGGGCGGGCGTTGCCCATGGCGACGCCGTCGCGCAGCCACAGGTCCTGCATTTCAAGGTAGCGCAGCGACCAGCCGCGTTTTTGCGCGGCCAGCATCAGGGCCAGCGTGGTGTCCTTGTACGGCGTGATGGCGCCGATCGGGTCCATCACCACGCCCAGGGTCTTGGCCATGTCATCGCTCTCCAGGCGGCATCGACGGACGGTTGCCGCGGTTCAGGTTTTATCGACCGCTGCGATCTCGCGGGCGGCGGCCAGCAGCGCCAGCCGCGCGACCACGCCGTAGGCATAGTAGCGGTTGGGATGCTCGTGCGGGCCGCAATCGGGCTGAGGATGGCTGCAACACTGGTCGAAAGCCAGTTGCTCGAAGCGCATGCCGGGCGCATTCAGGTTTTCCTGATTGCCGCGTTGAGTATTGACGCGGTAGAAGCCGCCGACGACATGGTGGTCGATCATGTAGATCACCGGTTCGGCGGTGGACTGGTCGTCGCCGATTTTCTCGAAGGTGTAGACGCCTTCCTGGATGATGGCGCCGGTGACTTCGCGACCTTCCTTGGCGCTGCTCATGTGGGTGCGGGCCCGGCGGTTCATGTTGCGCACGTCCTCGACGCTGCGTGCGGTCATCACGCCCATGCCGTAGGTGCCGGCTTCGGACTTGATGATCACGAAAGGCTCGTCGGCGATGCCGTATTGCTTGTATTTTTCGGTGATGTCCTCGAGCAGCATCTGGACATTGGATTCCAGGCATTCCTCACCCTCGCGCCTGGCGAAGTTGATCTGCCCGCAGTTGCGGAACAGGGGGTCGACGAACCACGGGTCGATGTCGAGCAGGGCGCCGAACTCGCGGGCGACGTCGCGGTAAAACCCGAAATGGCTGGATTTCGTGCGCGCGTGCCAGCCCAGCCCCAGCGGCGGGATCACATCCTGGTCGAGGCCCTTGAGAATCTCCGGTACGCCCGAGGTGAGGTCGTTGTTGAGCAGGATCGCGCAGGGTGTGAAATTTCCGGCCGAGACCAGCGTGTCGTGGCGCTGGATGGGTTCCAGCAGCAGCTTGCGGCCGGAGATTTCGAGCGTCAGCTCGGTCGACTCCGTGATTTCGGGGATCAGGGTGCCGATGTGGACGCGGTAGCCGGCTTTCTGGATCAGGTCGTACAGCGTGGCGACATTTTCGAGATAAAACTTGTTGCGTGTGTGGTTTTCCGGCACCAGCAGGATGCCTTTGGCGGTCGGACAGACGCGCTCGATCGCGATCTGCAGGGCCTGGATGCACAGGGGTTCAAACGTCGGGTTCAGGTTGTTGAAGCCGCCGGGAAACAGGTTGGTGTCGACCGGCGCCAGCTTGAACCCGGCGTTGCGCAGGTCCACCGAACAATAGAACGGTGGCGTTGAGGCCTGCCATTGGGCCCGGAACCATGCCTCGATGTCGGAGGTTCGGGCCAGCAGCGTGGACTCCAGTTGCAGCAGCGGCCCGCGATGGGCGGCGATCAATTGCGGAACAGGGCGGTTCATGGCGATCCTCGAAATTTGCCCGGCATGTTAGCTCAGGGGCGACTCAACTTGCGGGCATATAGGCAGCGTTCAAGGAGTGTGTTACAAAACATCCCGAATATTCTGGAAAGACGTCGAAATTTTCTGTTGGGGGAGGCGGAGTGAGTCAAGACAAGAAGACTGTATCCAAGGTCATGGTTATCGACGATAGCCAGACCATCCGGCGTACCGCTGAAACGCTGCTGACGCGTGAGGGTTATGCCGTCGTGACCGCCCAGGACGGCTTCGAGGCGCTGGCCAAGATCGCCGAGCAGAATCCGGACATCATCTTCGTCGATATCATGATGCCGCGGCTCGACGGCTACCAGGCCTGCGCGCTGATCAAGGGCAACCCGCGTTTCGCCAAGACCCCGGTCATCATGCTTTCTTCCAAGGATGGATTGTTCGACCGTGCGCGCGGACGCATCGTCGGTTCCGATGAATACCTGACCAAGCCTTTCACCAAGGACGAGCTGATCGGGGCGGTGCGCGCCCACGTGAAGCAGTAAGGCCACCAGCCGCCAATGACTTCCGAACTCAGAAGCCTGCGCGACCAGCCGTTCGACCTGCTGCAACGGCTGGAGTCGCAACTGCAGGTCGCACGGCTCGATGTCGTGGCGGGGCAGGCGCAGGGCTGGACCGGATTGGGTTTTCGCCTCGGCGACACCTGGCTGGTGGCGCCGCGCGACGACGTGCGCGAGATCATCGCGCCGCCAAAACTGACGCGCATCCCCAACGCCAAACCCTGGCTGCTGGGCGTCGCCAACGTTCGCGGCGCCCTGCTCGGGGTGATCGATCTCAATCATTTCCTGGGCGCCGAGACCGCGACCGCCAGCCGTGCCCAGCGTCTGCTGGTCTACAACTCGGATCGGGTCCCGGTCGGATTCCTGGTCGATGAAATCGTCGGGCATCGCCAGTTCACGGCCAATGAGCAGCGCGCGGAACTGCCGGAGGGTTCTGAGCCGTTCCTGCCCTATCTGCTCGGTGCGTTCGTGCGCGATGGGCAGCCGTGGCTCGCGTTCAGCCTGCACAAGCTGGCCATGGCCGACACTTTCGGACACGCCGGACTATGAACGACAGCCACATGTCATCGAGTCTCGACTACTCGCTGCAATGGGTCCGCGGCGAGCTGGAGCAGAGCCTGTCGCGCGTGCGCACGCTGATCGAGCACTATCTCGAGGGCGCGGCCGATCCCCTGACGCTGCAGCAGGCCGATACCGAATTGCAGACGGTGCGCGGCACCGCGAACATGATCCAGCGTTACGGCGCCGCCATCGCCGCAGAGGAGATGCGGCAGACCTTGCAGGATCTGCTGCATCAGCGGGTCAAGGAAACCGACGCGGCTTTTTCGGCCCTGCTCGGTGCGACGGTGCAGCTGTCCGACTATATCGGCGCGATCGGCGAGCACATGGCCGACAGCGTGCTGTTCCTGCAGCCGGTGATCAACGAGCTGCGCCTGGCGCGCGGCCAGACGCTGCTGTCGGAACCCGATCTGTTCGTCATGCAGATGAAGCTGGTGGGCATCGGTTTCCCGGCGAACGACAATCATGACGCCGCACGCGCCAAGGACGAGGCCCGCAAGCTGCTGCCGGCCTATCAGGTGTCGTTGCTGAGCTGGCTGAAAAACGATTCGCAGGCGCTGGCCGGTGTCGCGCGCATCGGCAAGATTGCCGAGCAGGTCGAGGCGGTGTCGGTGGATGCGGCCCTGCGCCAGTTGTGGCGCACGGTGACGGCGGTGGCCGAGGTGCTGCTGACACGGGCGCTCGACGAGTCGCTCGATCTCAAGCGCCTCATGGGCGCGGCGGCGCAGCAGTTGCGTCTGACGGCGCTCGAAGGCGAGGGTGCGGCCAGGGCGGCGCTCGGCGACCTGGCCTGGCGCTTGCTGTTCTTCGCGGGTCGTGCGCCCAGCAACGGTTCGCGGATTGCCGCGCTGCGGTCGCAGTTCAACCTGCAGGTTTACCTGCCGTCGGAGAAGCAGGTCCAGCTGGCCAAGGCGCATCTGCATGGCCCGAATACGACCTTGCTGGAGCGGGTCGCCGGCGAACTGCGCGCCGATTTCACCCAGGTCAAGGATGAAATCGACCTGTATGTCCGCACCGGCGGCAAAAACGAAAACGGTCCCGATCTGGCAACAACCTGCGGACATCTGACCCGTATCGCCAGCACCTTGTCCGCGCTGGGCCTGCCGGGCTTGCAGCAGGTGGTGCTGACGCAGGCGCGGGTGCTGGCCGACGCCCACGCCACGCCGGGCAACGCGCCGCAGTGGATGGACGTCGCGGTCGCACTGCTGCGCGTCGAGCACAGTCTCGATGGCGCCCTGTTCCACCAGTTGCAGCGGTCGAGCGGCGATGCCCGCTCCAATACCGAGCTGGAGGTGGCAGTCCCTCACAGCCACGATTTTGCCGAGGGTCGCGCCGCGATGCTGCGCGAGACCATGGTGAATCAGGCGCGCTTCAAGACGGCGGTGGACGCCTACATGCGAGGGCTGGAGATGCAGTTGCCGGCCGAAGCGCCAAAATGGCTGGCTGAAATGGCTTCGGCCCTGCAGATGCTGCAACTCGACCATGTGGCCGAACTGCTCAAAGGCATCGAGCAGTATGTGCGGACGCCCGGTTTTGCCGGGCTGCGCAAGGATCGCGTCGCTGCCGAGCGCTTCGCCGATACCGTTGCCCTGGTCGATTACTACCTCGAGGCGATGGAGCGCGGCGATCTGCAGCAGGCCGAGCAGATGCTGGCTCGACTCGGACGCAATGTCGACGCGCTGAGCGTCGCACTGCCGGCGGCGTCGGCAGCCGAGCCGGCGCATCTGGCCACGATGCCGCCGCCGCAGGCGCCGGCCGCCGATGTGCCGATGCAGGCCGTCGACCCCGAAATCCGCGATATCTTCCTCGAAGAGGCCGCCGAAGTGCGTTCCGAGCTGTCGCGTGCGCTGCCCGGACTCAAGCGCGACGCGCAGGACAAGGAAGCGGTGACCGTCATCCGCCGTGCGTTCCACACCCTCAAGGGATCGGGACGGATGGTCGGCGCGACGCACATCGGCGAATTCGGCTGGACGCTGGAGAACATGCTCAACCGTTGCCTGGACGGCTCCATCGCCCTGAACTCGCAGGTGGTCGAAACCGTCGTCGGCGCGGTGACCCTGCTGCCCGGGCTGATCGACGGTTTCCGCGACGGTCACGCGCCCGGCCCTGAAATCGCGCCGCTGCTGGAGCGCGCCCGCAACATCACGGCGGGTCGCGCCGCGGGTGCCGAGGAGGAGCCCGACATGGCGGCGGTGTTCCGCGACGACGCACGGGAAAAGCTGAATGCGGTCAGGCGCTGGCTGGCGCAGCACCCGGCCGGCCACGAACACTACGAGATCGATCCGGAAGTGACCCGCGCGTTCCATACCCTGCGTGGCGCCGCACACGTCGTGCAGGCGCCCGCCGTCAGCACTCTTGCGGGCGCGCTGGAAACCTATCTGGATTCGATGCGGCGCGCCGGACTGGGACTGCCCGAATCGGCGCTGCCGCTGCTTGCCGATGCCACCGCGACCCTGCAGGACTGGACGCAGTCGGCGGGCACCGCCGCGGCGGAAATGCAGAATCCCGACGACTGGCTTTCGCGCATCCACGAGATGCAGGCGCACGTTCCGGACCAGGCGGTGCAGGCCACCGCCGATGGCCAGCTGGCGGAAATCTTCTCCAGCGAGGCGGCCGACCTGGTGCAGAAAATCGAAGACACCGCCAGCGCGTGGGAGAGGGCACCGGAGAACGGGCTTGCCGGCGGCGAGATCAAGATGCTCTGCCACACCCTGCAAGGCGCCGCGTTGATGTCGCAGTGCCGGCCGGTGGCCGATCTGTGCGCGGCGATGCAGCGGGACATCGTGCAGTTGCAGAACCGCGAGGCGACGCCAAACGCCGAGTTCTTCGGCCGGCTCAAGGAAACGGTCGAACGGCTTTACCAGCTGCTCGATCTGTATCGAGAAGGCAGCCTGAGCGAGGCACGTGCCCGCGAGATCACGCAACTGCCGTGGCAGGCTGTGCCGGTGGACGCAGCGCCCCCCACGGCGGCGACGGGCGACGCTGTCGTACCGGCCGGGATGGACATCGTCCAAGGCGAGGCGGCCATCGAGATGCCGCCGGTCGACGAAATCGTCATGCCTGAAGTCGAGACCGTGCCGGAGACTGAACAGCTGCCGCCGGCCGCCGAGGTGCCCGGACCGGAACCCGTCGAGGATGACTCCGAGGAAACCGAGCTGCACCTGATCTTCATCTCCGAAGCGCGCGAATTGCTGGAAAACCTCGACGCCTACTGCACGGCGTGGGAGCGCAATACCGCTTCCGTAGAGACCGCCGCGGAGATCCTGCGGGTGCTACATACGCTCAAGGGCAGCGCGCGCATGGCCGGATTTCCGGAAGTCGGTGAAATCGCGCAGATGCTGGAGCGGCGCGTCGGTGAAGCGCACTACGCTGGTACCGGGGATGTGGCGCTGTTTTCGCAACTGCACCAGGCCAGCGACGGGTTGTACCAGGTGTTGCTGGACCTGGAGCACGGTCGCATCCCCAATACCGTGGCGTTGATGGCGGAGCTCGACGCCACGGGCGTTGCCGCCATGCCGGACGAAGAAACCCTCGAGCCGGACGCCGTGTTCCCGCAGGCTGTGGCACCGGCCGAGCCGCCGGACGCAGCCGGACTGGAAACCGATTTCGATCCCGATCTGGCCGAAGTGTTTTTTGCCGAGGCCGGCGAACTGCTGGAGTCGCTGAACGCCAGCCTCACGCGGTGGAAGCAGCAGCCGGACAGTTTCGAACCCGGTCGCGAAATGCTGCGTGCCCTGCACACGCTCAAGGGCGGTGCGCGCATGGCGGGATTGCAGGAGATGGGCAACCTCGCCCACGAGGTGGAATCCAGGATCGAGGCGCTGGAAATTCGCGGCGGCGCCGACGAGACGATCCTGGCCGGTCTTGCCGGCGATATCGATGCGTTGCAGGCGATACAGGACCGCTGGTCGCGTCCGCTGGCCGGCGCGATCGCGGCGGCGCCCAAGCCCGTGCATGGCGCCGCGGCGCCGGCGCCGCTGCCGCGGAGTCCGGCGGTAGCGCCCGGAAAATGGTCGCCGCAGCTGTTCTGGAAGCCCGAGCACGATGACGAGGCGCTGCTGGCGATGCGCCGCGAAACCGCGCGCGTTCCAGTGGAAAGCCTCGACGGCATGCTCAACCAGGCGGGCGAGATTTCCATCTACCGCTCGCGCCTCGAAGCGCAGAGCGCGACGCTGCAGACGCAATTGAATGAAATGGAGCAGGCGATCACGCGCCTGCGCGAGCAGCTGCGCCTGATGAATATCGAGACCGAGGCGCAGATCGAAGCGCGCGGCCTCGGCCATACCGGCACGCAGGATCGCTACGCCGGCGACTTCGACCCGCTGGAAATGGATCGCTATACCCGCATGCAGGAGCTCTCCCGCGCGGTGGCCGAGTCGGTCGGCGACCTTGCGGCCCTGCACGCGACGATGGACGAGCTGGGCGGCGAGACCGATGCGCTGCTGCAGCAGCAGGGACGCATCAACACCGAAGTGCAGCAGGGCCTGATGCGCACGCTGATGGTGCCGTTCTCGCGCCAGGTGGCGCGTCTGCAACGTGTCGTGCGCCAGGTGGCGCACGAAAACAGCAAGCTTGCCGATGTCCACTTCAACGGTATCGAAAGCGAGCTGGACCGCAATGTGCTCGAGCGCATGACCGCGCCGCTGGAGCATCTGCTGCGCAATGCCGTGGTGCATGGCATCGAGACGCCGGATGCTCGCGTGGCCGTGGGCAAGTCGCGCACGGGCACGGTCACGGTCAGCCTGCATCGTGAAGGAACGCAGCTGCTGATCGAGTTGCGGGACGACGGCCAGGGCCTGGACCTGGAAGCGATCCGCCGGATCGCGATCAAGCGCGGGCTGATGCCGGCCGATGCCGAGGTTTCCGACGATGCCGCCGCGCAGTTCATCTTCGAACCCGGGTTCTCGACCGCCCGCACGCTGACGCAGGATGCCGGCCGTGGCGTCGGCATGGACGTGGTGGCCTCGGAAGTGCGGCAGCTGGGCGGCACGCTGGAGCTGGCCTCCGAGCGCGGGCAGGGCACGCGCTTCCTGATCCGGTTGCCGCTGAACCTGGCGATCTCGCAGGCGCTGCTGGTTTCGGTGGCCAGCGAGATGTACGCCATTCCGCTGACCACGATCGAGGGCATTGCGCGCATCCCCCGCGACAGCATCGCCGCCGTCAACGGCGAAGAGGGACTGCTCTACAACTACGGCGGTCACGACTACCGCATCGGCTATCTCGGCGAACTGGTCGGCGCACAGCACGAGATTTCGCCGGACAGCAAGACGGTCAATGCGATCCTGGTGCGCATCGGCGAGGGTGTCGGCGCGCAGGAGCGCCGCATCGGCGTGCTGGTGGATGCGCTGCACGGTAACCGCGAAGTCGTGTCCAAGTCGATCGGCTCGCAGATCAGCACCGTGGTCGGCATCTCCGGAGCCACCATCCTGCCGGACGGCCGCGTCGTGCTGATTCTCGACGTGATCGCCCTGGCGCTGGACCGTGAACGCCGCGTGCTGATCACCCGCGTCAGCGGCGGCGATGCGACCGGCTCGGCCGTGGCAGAGCGCAAGCTGATCATGGTTGTCGACGATTCGATCACCATCCGCCGCGTCACCGAGCGCCTGCTGCTGAGAAACGGCTACCGCGTGGCGCTGGCCAAGGACGGTCTCGATGCGATGGCGCAGTTGCAGACCGAGAATCCCGCCGCGGTACTGCTGGATATCGAGATGCCGCGCGCCGACGGCTTCGAGGTGGCGGCTTTCATCCGCAACAGCGAGCGCATCCGTGAACTGCCGATCATCATGATCACCTCGCGTTCGGGCGACAAGCATCGCGAACGTGCGTCCCAGATCGGCGTCAACCGCTACCTGATCAAGCCGTTCCAGGAAGAACAGTTGATGACCGAAGTGCGTGAAGTGATCAGCGGAGCAGGCGCATGAGCGACCAGATTTACGCCGTTCTCATCACGCTGTCCGACGACACGCTGCTGCTGCCCAACAGCGCGGTGGCCGAAGTGCTGCCGCTGTCGGTCCTGCAGACCGCGAGCGGCAGCGCCGACTGGCTGCTCGGGTACTGCGACTGGTCCGACAAACGCATTCCGGTGATCAATTTCGAGGTGCTCAACGGTGCCGCGGCCGGCGAGTCGGGCAAGCGTGCCCGCATCGTCATCGTCCACTCGCTCAATGCACATCTGCAGACCGGTGCGCTGGGCATATTGACGCAGGGCTACCCGCATCTGGTGACGCTCAGCCGCGAGGCGCTGGTACCGCAGGTCCTGCGCGAGAGCGACCGGCCCGACCTGGTGCTGTCACGGGTCGCCATCGCCAACCACGAGACGGCGATCCCGGACCTTG
>DATMTG010000044.1:0-2238 GCA_035565075.1 Stenotrophobium sp. | reverse complement strand
CCTGCACGCGGCCAAGCGCCTGGGCAAGGCCGGCTGCCGGGTGACGCTGCTGGACAAGCGCAATTTCCAGCTGTTCCAGCCGCTGCTGTACGAGGTGGCCACCGGCTCGCTGCCGCCGGGCGACATCGCCATCCCGCAGCGCGTGGTGCTGCGCAAGTATCCACGCGTGCGCGTGCTCCAGGCCACCGCTTACGACGTCGACCCGGCGCGCCGCGTGTTGCTGCACGAGCATGGCGAGCTGCATTACGACACGCTGATCGTCGCCACCGGCGTCAAGCACAGTTATTTCGGCAATGAGCACTGGCGCCCGTTCGCGCCCGGGCTGAAGACGGTGGAGCACGCCATCGAAATCCGCCACAAGATTTTCAAGGCATTCGAACTGGCTGAAGTCACCGAGGACGCGGCCGAGCGCGAGCGGCTGATGACCTTCGTCATCGTCGGCGGCGGCCCCACCGGTGTCGAACTGGCGGGCGCCATCGGCGAGCTCGCGCACAAGACCCTGGTGAAGGATTTTCGTGCGATCGATCCGCGCGACACGAAAATCATCCTGGTCGAAGGCGCCAGGGGCGTGCTGCCGGTCTACGACGACAAGCTGCGCGCTGCGGCGCGGCGCTCGCTCGAAGCGCTGGGCGTGACAGTGATCACGGAAGCCCGCGTTGATGACATCACCGAAGGCGCCGTGCACGTCACCAGCGCCACGGCCAGCCGGACCATCGCCTGCGGCACCATCCTGTGGGCGGCGGGCGTGACGGCTTCGGCGTTTGGCCAGGTGCTGGCCGAGTGCATCGGCGCGCAGCGCGATCGTGGCGGACGCGTGCGGGTCGAACCGGATTGCTCGCTGCCGGGCCACGACAACATCTTCGTGATCGGCGACCTGGCCCGTCTCACCGATGCCGCCGGTCGCGAGGTGCCGGGTCTGGCGCAGGGCGCGATCCAGGAAGGCGTCTATGTCGCGCGCCTGCTGCAGGCCCGCGCCAAGGGCAGGACGCTCAAGCCATTCAAATACCGCGACATGGGCAGCATGGCGGTGATCGGCACGAACCACGCGGTCGGCGACCTCGGCTTCGTCAAGGTCAGCGGCATCGTCGGCTGGTTCATCTGGGCCTTCGTCCACATCGCCTCGCTGGTCAGTCCGGGCCAGCGCATCAGCGTCTTCATGGAGTGGAGCTGGAAATACCTCACGCGGCGCAAGGGCGACCGGCTGATCACCACCAATCCGCCCAACACCGCGCGCCTGCGGGAACAGCGCCTGCGTACAGGCGTGGACAGCAAGGCGGCCTAGCCGGCATAGTCATCGCGGATTCGTCAGGGGGACTTCCGGATGACCGCGTACTATGTTGCCGTCAACGGCGAACGCAGCGGCCCGTACACGCTCGAGCAGATCAGCGCCGCCTGCGGCAGCGGGCAGATCGTGCGGCAGACGCTGATGTGGCGCGAAGGCCTCAGCCAGTGGCTGAGCGCCGAACAGGTGCTGCAAGGCAGCGGTGTCGTGTTTGCCGATGCGCCGCCGCCCGTACCGGCTGCGGCCGTCACCGCAACGCCGGATGCAGGTCACGCGGCCAGGACCGGATTCCATTTCGCGGTGCCGGCACTGCAGGCATCGCCGGGTCGCGGCGCGGCCTGGATCAGCGAAGGCTGGGCGCTGTTCAAGACGGCGCCCGGACACTGGATCCTGCTGCTGCTGATCTGGATCGGCATCCAGTGCGCGCTCAGCGTGGTGCCGCTGCTCGGCAGCCTCGCCGGGCTCCTGCTCGGCCCCGCATTCTCGGTCGGATTGCTGGCGTTTGCGCATGGCATGGCCAGCGGCGAAGCGGCCGACATCGGCAAATTCTTCGCCGGCTTCAAGGATAAATTCGCGCCGTTGCTGGTGCTCGCGCTGATTTATTTCGGACTGATGTGCGTCGTGATCCTCGCAGGCGTGATCCTCGCGGTCATCATGCTCGGCGGCAGTTCATTCCTGCATACCGCGAATCCGGAACTCGCGGTCAGGGCGGCGCTGACGGGCGCCGATGCGCTGACGTTCATACTGGTGTTTCTGCTGGTGTTCGCGGCGCTGCTGCTGGTGAATACCGCGTACTGGTTTGCGCCGGGACTGGTGTTCTTCGCCGACCAGCAGGCCGGCGCGGCGCTGAAGCAGAGCTTCATGGCCTGTCTCAGGAACTGGCTGCCGCTGCTGATCTTCAGCCTGATCGCACTGGCACTGGGGATTCTGGGCGCCATACCGCTGGGCCTGGGACT
>DATMTG010000043.1:0-5332 GCA_035565075.1 Stenotrophobium sp. | reverse complement strand
AACACGCCGCTGCGTCCCTCGATGTTCAGCCCAGAGGCGGCTGCGCGCGGCGGACATTGAGTTT
This sequence comes from Stenotrophobium sp., assembly GCA_035565075.1. Taxonomy (GTDB): domain Bacteria; phylum Pseudomonadota; class Gammaproteobacteria; order Nevskiales; family Nevskiaceae; genus Stenotrophobium. Next base: position 5,268 of record DATMTG010000043.1, on the reverse strand, counting down.
TTAACTGTCAAACGGGGCGGCTCGAGCCGCCCCGTACTTTTTTTTGGGGAGGAGACCCGCGCATGAAAACCGCATTTATCACCGGGGCCAACATCGGTCAGGCCAACCTGCTGGTCAAGGCGCTGTCGTCACAGGGCTGGCGCGTGTTCGCCGGCGTGCTGCCCGGTGCACCGACCGACCTCAAGACCGGCGGCAACATCACCGTGGTCGACCAGGACGTATCGAACGCCGACTCGGTCAGGAAGAGCGCCGAGATCGTGACCCAGGCGCTCGACGGCCAGGGGCTCGACCTGCTGATGAATGTCGCCGGCGTCGCCAACATCGCCGTCGGCATGCTCGAGGGCGTCGACCTGGCGCAGGCCGAGCGCCTGTTCCAGATCAACATGTTCGGCCAGCTGCGCGTGATCCAGGCGTTCCTGCCGCTGATCCGCAAGAATGCACCGGGTTCGCGCATCGTCAATTACAGTTCCGGCGCGATCCTCGCCAACCCGGTCGGCGCCGGCGTCTACAACATGACCAAGCACGCGATCCACGGCATGACGCTGACGCTGCGCCACGAGCTGGCCGCGTTCGGCATCCAGGTGACGTCGATCATCCCGGGCGGCGTGCTGACGGCGATGTCGGCCAATTCGCACGAGAACACCAGGAAGACCTGGGCGATGCAGCCCGAGGCCATCCGCAAGGTCTACGAGCCGCATCTCGGCAACACCGTGATGAAGGTGCTGCCGGACATGCTCGAAAAGACCGGCGCCTCGCCGGAGCAGGCGCTGGAAGGCACGCTGGTGATTCTCAACAAGAAGAAGTGGAAGCCGATGGAATACCTCGGCAAAGACGTCAAGCCGATGGGCCTGATGCGCCGACTGCTGTCCGACAGCCAGCTTGAAGCGATGATGCGGTCCGCGTTCAAGATCCCTTCGTACAAAGGCTGAGTGAGGTTCCGATGAACGCCGTTCTCAAGGAAGGCAATCCCTACGGCGCGCTGTTCGAGCGCCAGTTGCAGAAATCGCAGGAACTCGCCCAGAGCGGCAGCGCCGAGCGCGTCGGCAAGATCCGCCGCCTGCTCAAGGCGACGCTGGACGCGCGGCCGGCGATCCTCGAGGCCGGCTACAAGGAGTTGCGGCTGAGTCCGACCGACCTCGACGCGCAGTTGATGATGGTCAAGGGCGAGGCCGAGTTCATCGCCAAGCACCTGGCCGCGTGGATGGCCGACCAGCCGGTGCAGGGTTCGCTGATGACGCTCGGCAAGAAGAGCTACCTCCGCTATGAACCCAAGGGCATGGTGCTGCACGTCTCGACCTGGAACGCGCCGATCGCCGAAGCCTTCGTCATGGCCATGGGCGCCATCGCCGCCGGCTGCACCTTTGCGCTGAAGCCGTCAGAGCTGGCGCCGCACTCCGCGCAGGTCATCGCGGATATCGTTGCCAAGGTGTTTGCCGAAGACGAGTTCGCCGTGCTGCAGGGCGGGCCGGAAGTGTCGTCGGAATTGTTGAAGCTGCCGTTCAACCATATCTTCTACATCGGTGGCCACGGCGTCGGCCGCATCGTGATGCGCGCGGCGGCGGAGCATTTCGCCAGCGTGACGCTGGAGATGGGCGGCAAGAACCCGGTGATCGTCGACCAGACCGCCGATCTCGCCGAGGCCGGGCGCAAGATCGCCTGGGGCCGCGTCGCCAACGCCGGGCAGGTCTGCGTCGCGCCGGATTACGCGCTGGTCCACGAGAGCGTCGTCAAGGGTTTCATCTCGGAACTCGGCAAGGCCATGACCCTGATGTACAACGCCGACGGCAAGGGCTTCGACCAATCCGCCGACCTGCCGCGCATCGTCAACCTGAGGCACTTCGAGCGCATCAAGGCGCTGCTCGACGACGCCATCGCGCAGGGCGCAAAAGTCGAGTTCGGCGGCCAGACCAACGCGGCCGACCTGTTCATCGCGCCGACCATCCTCAGTGGCGTCACCGAAGACATGCGCATCATGCAGGAGGAAATCTTCGGGCCGATCCTCTGCGTCGTTCCCTTCGGCCAGCGCGAGCAGGCCATCGCCATCATCCGCCGCCGTCCGAAGCCGCTGAGCTCCTACGTCTATGCCAAGGATCGCGCGGCGATCGACTGGTATCTGGCGCGCACCACCTCGGGCAGCACGGTGATCAACCACAACCTGATCCAGTCCGGCACCAATCCGTACCTGCCGTTCGGCGGCATCAACGCCAGCGGCATGGGCCGTGTCGGCGGGCACTACACGTTCCTCGAGTGCTCGAACGCACGCTCGGTGGTCGAGGAAGGCCCACCGGTCGGCGATCCCAACATCATGTTCCCGCCGTACTCCGACAAGTACAAGAAGATGATCGGGCAGATGCTGGGCAAGGAGATCAAGATGCCGGATGCGGCGATCAATCTGATCAACGGCATCATCAGGTTCACCAGCCTGTTCTCGAAGAAAAAGTAGACGCATGACGAACCGCATGCGCATTCCATGCGGAATCTGCGGAAGCTAGGCGCGTGCCGCTGAGAACCGGCGGCGTGCTGCGCTGGCTCGAGCCGCTGATCTACGGCCGGCGCGGCCGCGTCGTCAGCGCGCTGTGCATCGCGCTCGCCACCCTGTTCCTGCTGGTGCAGGCGGTGCAGATCCGGCCGGATCCGGGGTTCGACAAGTCGATCCCGCTGCAACACCCGTACATGCAGGTGTTCAAGCAGTACCAGGCGCAGTTCGGCGGCGCCAACTCGCTGCTGGTCGCGCTGATCCAGAAGCACGGCAACATCTACAACCCAGAATTTCTCACTGAGCTGAAGGCCGCCACCGACGAGGTGTTCTTCCTGCCGGGGATCGATCGCGCGCATGTCTCGTCGCTGTTCACGCCCGACGTGCGCTACTACGAGGTGGTGCCCGGCGGTTTCGGCGGCGGCGCCAACGTCGTGCCGGTGGAGTACGCGCCGACGCCGGAGATGATCGCGCGGGTGCGCGCCAACGTCGCCAAGGCCGGGATCATCGGCCGGCTGGTGACCGAGGACCAGCGTGGCGCGATGATTTTCGCCGACGTGCTGGAAAACGATCCGCGCACCGGCAAGACCCTCGACTACGTCAAGGTCGCGCACGCACTGGAAGACACCGTTCGGCAGCGCTTCATCAGCCCGATGCGCTACGAACTGAAACTCAAGCGCGCCGTCGATGGACTCAAGGCCGGCGATCTCGTGGCCGAACGCTTCAGCCCGCCGGGCTGGACGCTGTGGTTCCGGCACTTCGACATCACCCGCGGCAGCGACGAACACAAGCGGCAGATCCGCATCAGCGGCCGCGATCTCGCGGTGACCGCCATCCCCAACCCGCAGTACAACCCGAACGTGGAGATCCACATCATTGGCTTCACGCCAATGATCGGCGATGTCGCCGACGCCACGTTCAAGGTGATCGGCTTCTTCGCGCTGGCGGTGCTGGCGACGATGCTGGCGCTGTGGTGGTATCTGCGCAGCTTCCGTCTGGCGCTGCTGCCGCTGGTCTGTTCGCTGGTGGCGGTGATCTGGGAGTTCGGCCTGCTGCACCTGTTCGGCTACGGCGTCGATCCCTTCGCGATCCTGGTGCCGTTCCTGGTGCTGGCGGTGTCGACCTCGCACGGCGTGCAGTACGTCAACACCTGGGCCGACGAAGTCATGCACGGCCACGACGCCTACGACAGTTCGGTCGCGGCGTTCCGTCGCCTGTTCATTCCCGGCTTTATCGCGCTGATCACCAACGTCGCCGGGTTCCTGACGATCTACCAGGTGCCGATCGGCATCATCCGCGAGATGTCGATCAACGCCTGCCTCGGCATGTTCGCGGTGATCGTCACCAACAAGATGATGATGCCGATCTGGCTGTCGTACCTGCGGCTGCGCGATGTCGAGTCCTTCCGCAGGACGCGCCGGCTGCGGCAGCACGCCGGCGACCGGCTGTGGCGGATGCTGGCGCACGTCACCGAGCGTCCGCTGGCGGTCGGCCTGCTGCTGGTTTCGGTGGCGGTGCTGGGCGTCAGCGCCTGGGTGCAGGAGGGCCGCATCATCGGCGACATCCAGGCCGGTGTGCCGGAGCTGCGGCCGGACTCGGTCTACAACCGCGACGTGCGCGCGATCACGCAGAACTTCGCCATCGGCATCGACGAGCTCAAGGTCATCGCCGAGGCCGATGCCAACGCCTGCATCCACTACGACGTGATGGACCAGATCGACCGCTACGCCTGGCACATGCAGAACACGCCGGGGGTGTCGGCGGTGGCGTCGATGCCGCAACTGCTGCGCACGGTCTACTCGGCGTTCTCGGACGGTGCGATCAAGTTCCAGGTGCTGCCGCGCAACCAGAACGTCAACGTGCTGCTCAACAGCAAGATCACCACGAAGTCCGGCCTGTTGAACTGGGACTGCTCGGCGATGCCGGTGCGGTTGTTCACCACCGATCACAAGGCCGCGACCATCAGTCGCATCGTCGCCGCCAGCAAGGCGTTCGACCGCGAAAACGCGGCCGATTTCTTCGCGACGCACCACGACGTCGATGCCGCCTATTGCGACGCCAAGTGGCAGGCGCGGCGCCGCTTCGGCCTCGCCAGCGAGAAGCTGCAGACCTATTCCGACCATCTCAGCGCCAACGGCCTCGGCGATGATGCGATCCAGGCAGACGCCACGCACGTCGCGTTGCAGAAGACGGTGGATGCGGACAAGGCAGCGGACGCCAGATTCGACAAGCTCTGCCCGGTGAACTTCGCCCTGGCGCTCGGCAACGTCGGCGTGATGGCGGCGACCAACGAGGTCGTGCGCGACAAGGAGCTGGGCACGGTGCTGTGGGTGTATGCGGTGATCGCGGCGTGCCTGCTGCTGGCCTACCGCTCGTGGGTGGCGCTGCTGGCGATCTGCATCCCGCTGCTGATGGTGTCGGTGTTCGCCAACGCGCTGATGGCGGTGTTCGGCATCGGCCTCAAGGTCGCTACGCTGCCGGTGGTGGCGCTGGCGGTCGGCATCGGCGTCGACTACGGCATCTATTTCTACGACGTGATCCAGCGCGAAATGCGCGAACGGCAACTCGATCTCCACGATGCCTATTTCGAGGCGCTGCGCCAGACCGGCAAGGCGGTGATTTTCACCGGACTGTGCCTGGCCGGCGGCGTCGCCACGTGGCTATGGTCCGACCTGCAGTTCCAGCGCGACATGGGCGTGCTGCTGGTGTTCATGTTCAGCGCCAACATGCTCGGTGCGGTGCTGCTGTGCCCGGCGCTGTGCTGCCTGTTGATGCGCAAGCCGGCCACGCAG
>DATMTG010000042.1:0-2437 GCA_035565075.1 Stenotrophobium sp. | reverse complement strand
GAACACCGGCGTCACCGATTCGTCGACGGCCTTGTAGAACAGCGGCTTGTCGGCCTGGTACTTGTCGTGGTTCTTCTGCAGCAGGGCCTGCAGGTTGTCGACAGCGACCTTGAGGGTTCCATCTGGGGTGACAGGTGTTGCGGCCTGTGCGCCGAAGGCGAACACCAGCGCGCAAACCAGTCCACCCAGCCATGTTTTCGTCGTCTTCATCATTTCTGTCCTTTCGCTTCCTTGGTGGCCATGGTCGACATGAACTGCCCGATCAGGTTTTCCAGCACCAGCGCCGACTGCGTGATCTTGATGACCGAGCCCTGCTTCAGGCTCTGGTCGGCACCGCCGGGCACGATGCCGATGTACTTCTCGCCGAGCAGCCCGGCGGTGAGGATGTTGGCGCCGCTGTCCGCGGGAATATTGTTGTACTTGTCGCTGATTTCAAGCGTGGCCTTGGCCTCGAAGGTCGAGGAGTCGATGACGATGCTCTTGACCCGGCCGATCTTGACGCCGGCCAGCGTCACCGCGGCGCCGGGCTTGAGGCCGCCGATGTTCTCGAACAGTGCCGTCACCTGGTAGCCCTTGCCGCCTTCGATCGATTGCAGCCCCGCTACCCGGAAGGTCAGCACGAAGATGGCGGCAATGCCCAGACAGACGAAGAATCCGACGATGATTTCCAAAGCTCTTGACTGCATGTTGACCTGCCTGCCCCTTAGTGGAACATGAATGCGGTGAGGATGAAGTCCAGCGCCAGGATCGCCAGCGAGGACACCACCACGGTGGAGGTGGTGGCGCGCGAGACGCCTTCGGAGGTCGGCTCGGCGTGATAGCCCTGGTAGACCGCGATCCAGCTCACGGTGGCGCCGAACACGACGGTCTTGACCAGGCTGTCGTGGATGTCGCCCCAGGCCAGCTTCGAGTGGATCTGCGACCAGTAGGCGCCGTCGTCGACGCCGAGCAGGCCGACGCCGATGGCATGGCCGCCGGCGACGCCGATCGCCATCAGCGTGAAGATCATGGTCAGCAGCGGCAGCGAAATCACGCCGGCAAGGAAGCGCGGCGCGATGACCCTGCGGATCGGGTCGACCGCCATCATCTCCATGCCCGACAGCTGGTCGGTGGCGCGCATCAGCCCGATCTCGGCGGCCAGCGCCGAGCCGGCGCGCCCGGCGAACAGCAGCGCGGTGACCACCGGCCCGAGTTCGCGCACGATCACCAGCGCGACGAAAACGCCGAGTGATTCCGACGCGCCGAAATCCACCAGCGTGCGATAACCCTGCAGGGCCAGCACCATGCCGACGAAGGAACCGGAAATCGCGACGATGATCAGCGACAGCACGCCGACGGCGTAAATCTGCTGCACGATCAGCCGTGGCCGCAGCAGCGCCAGCGGAATCGCACGCAGGATCGCCAGCAGGAAGAACTGCGCACGGCCGAGGCCCTGCAGCATGCCGCCGAAGATGGCCCAGGCCTGTTTCATTGCAGCAGATCCTCGGCGTAGGGACGGGCCTTGTAGTGGAACGCGACCGGGCCGTCGGGCAGTCCCTGGAGGAACTGGCGCACGAAATCCGAGCCCGACTCCTGGATCTGGCGTGCGCTGCCGTGCGCCAGCACCTTGCCGCCGGCGACGACGTAGGCGTAGTCGGCGATCGACAGCACTTCGGCGACATCGTGCGAGACCACGATCGAGGTCAGGCCGAGCGCATCGTTGAGGCTGCGGATCAGGCGCATCAGCACGCCCATCGAGATCGGGTCCTGGCCGGTGAACGGTTCGTCGTACATCACCAGCTGCGGGTCCAGCGCGATCGCGCGCGCCAGCGCCACGCGCCGCGCCATGCCGCCCGACAGTTCCGAGGGGAACAGGTCGCGCGCACCGCGCAGGCCGACCGCCTCGAGCTTCATCAGCACCAGGTCGCGGATCATGCTTTCCGGCAATTGCGTGTGCTCGCGCAGCGGGAAGGCGATGTTGTCGAACACGCTGAGGTCGGTCAGCAGCGCACCGTTCTGGAACAGCATGCCCATGCGCTTGCGCAGTTCGTAGAGGCCGTTGCGGTTCTGCCGGTGGACGTCGACGCCGTCGAACTCGACCGTGCCCGCCTGCGGCCGCCACTGGCCGCCGATGATGCGCAGCAGGGTGGTCTTGCCGGTGCCGGACGGGCCCATGATCGCCGTGACCTTGCCGCGCGGGATATCCACGTCGACGTTGTCGTAGATCGGCCGCGTTCCTCGGCTGAAGCTCAGGCCGCGCACACGCACCAGCAGGTCATCGGTCAGGGGCTGTGAGGTCATGAATCGGGAATTGTACGTCACCGCAGGCGTGCGGCAACGGAATATCGATCTTACTGTAGTTGCGGCGGGGCACGCAGACTGAAGGGAATTACGCGGACCGTGCCCAGACAGATGCGCCGGACGCGAGCGGCGGCGGAAATCGCGCGACCCGCTGTGG
>DATMTG010000041.1:0-2649 GCA_035565075.1 Stenotrophobium sp. | reverse complement strand
GGACATTCTGAAAAGCAAAAGCCCGGCCTGGCCGGGCTTTTCCGTGAGACCCGTGTCGCTCAGACGTTGAAGCGGAAGTGCATGACGTCGCCCTCGCGGACGATGTATTCCTTGCCTTCGAGCCGCCATTTGCCGGCTTCCTTGCTGCCGGCCTCGCCCTTGAACTGGATGTAGTCGTCGTAGCCGATGACCTCGGCGCGGATGAAGCCCTTCTCGAAATCGGTGTGGATCACGCCGGCGGCCTGCGGCGCGGTGGCGCCGACCTTGACCGTCCATGCGCGCACTTCCTGCACGCCGGCGGTGAAATAGGTCTGCAGGCCGAGCAGTTTGTAGGCGGCGCGGATCACGCGGTTGAGGCCGGGTTCTGCCAGGCCGAGGTCGCTGAGGAACGCCGCCTTGTCGGCGTCGTCGAGCTGCCCGATCTCGGCCTCGATGGCGGCGCACACCGGCACGACGTCGGCGCCGTCCTTGCGGGCGTAGTCCTGCAGGCGCGCCAGGTATTCGTTGCCGTTTTTCAGCGCGGCCTCATCGACGTTGGCGATGTACAGCGCCGGCTTGGCGGTGATCAGCATCAGTTCGCGCAGCTGCAGCCGTTCTTCGGGCTCCAGCGTCATCGCGCGCACCGGCGCGCCGGTGTCGAGGTGCGCCTGCACGCGCTTGAGCAGTTCGTGTCTGGCGATGGCGTCCTTGTTGCCGGTCTTGGCGTTCTTGCCGGCGCGCTCGGCGGCCTTGGTCACGGTGTCGAGATCGGCCAGCGCCAGTTCGGTGTTGATGATCTCGACGTCGCGGATCGGGTCGACGCCGCCGGCGACGTGGATGATGTCGTCGTTGGCGAAGCAGCGCGTGACGTGGGTGATCGCGTCGGTCTCGCGGATGTGCGCGAGGAACTGGTTGCCGAGTCCTTCGCCCTTGCTGGCGCCGGCGACCAGCCCGGCGATGTCCACGAACTCCACTGTCGCGGCGATGACCTTCTGCGGTTTGACGATCGCGGCCAGCGCGTCGAGGCGCGGGTCCGGCACCGGCACGATGCCGACGTTGGGTTCGATGGTGCAGAACGGATAGTTTTCCGCCGCCGCGTTCTGCGCGTTGGTCAGCGCGTTGAATAACGTGGATTTGCCGACGTTGGGCAGGCCGACGATGCCGCACTGGATTCCCATCTTTGCTGTCCTTGTGTGAATCTGAAATTAGCGGGGGCTGTGCAGCTGCAGCACGGCCTTGTCCCAGGATTGCGCCAGCCACACCGGCATGACCGCGGCGGCGTCGGCGATGGCGTCCGCGATCAGGGCTTCGTCGGCTTTCGACGGCCGGTTCAGAACATGATCGAGCACCCGGTCCTTGTGGCCGGGGTGGCCGATGCCGATGCGCAGCCGCAGATATTCGGCGCCGAGATGCTGGTGCAGCGAGCGCAGCCCGTTGTGGCCGCCGTGGCCGCCGCCTTTCTTGAGGCGCACGGTGCCGGCGGGCAGGTCCAGCTCGTCGTGGGCGACGAGGATGTCGCCGGGTGCGATCTTGTAGAACTGAGCCAGCTGCTGCACCGACTCGCCACTGAGGTTCATGAAGGTCGAGGGCTTGAGCAGCAACACGTCGGCGTCACCAATCTTGACGCGCGCAAGCTCGCCCTTGAAGCGCGGCTCGACACGGAACGCGCTGCGCTGTTCCGCCGCCAGCCGGTCGACGAACCAGAAGCCGGCGTTGTGGCGCGTACGGGCGTATTCGCTCCCCGGGTTGCCGAGGCCGACGATGGCATGGGTCATGGCGTCCCCTGAAATGAAAACCCCGTCCGGCCACTTGCGCAGGCGGACGGGGCCGTGTGTCGGACCCGATTACTTCTTCTTCGCGTCCTTGTCCTTCTTGGCCGGCTCGGCCGCAGCGGCTTCCGCCGGAGCCTTCTGTGCCGTGCTCGGCACTTCGGCGCTGACCGGGGCCTCGGTTTCTTCCGGCACTTCTTCCACGGCTGCGCGCGGCAGGTGGATGACGGCGACCGACTGGTCGTTGTCGTGCTTGAGCTGCACCAGCGTCACGCCCGCAGGCAGCGGCAGCTGCGACAGGTGCACGGCTTCGTTGACGTTGAGCGCCGACAGGTCGACGGTGAGGAATTCCGGCAGGTCCTTGGGCAGGCACTCGACTTCGACCTGGATGAGCTGATGCTCGACGATGCCGCCGCCGGTCTTGACGCCGGGGGCGATGTCGCCGCCGGTGAAGTGCAGCGGCACATGCATGCGCAGCACCACGTCGGCCAGCACGCGCTGCAGGTCCATGTGCATGATGGTGTCATTCACCGGATGACGCAGCAGATCCTTGAGCACGACCTGCTGGGACTGGCCGTCGAGGTTGAGCATCAGGATATGGGAGTAGAAGGCCTCGGTCTTGAGATGCTTCCACAGTTCATTGTGATCCACCGCGATGGGCGTGGCCTCACCCTTGCCGCCGTAGACGATGGCGGGGAGTTTGCCTTCACGACGCAGGCGGCGGCTCGCACCAGTGCCCTTCGCCGTACGTGTCACGGCGTTTACGACAAATGCTTGTTTCATTGAAATCTCCAAAGACGGAATGACCCGCATCCGCGACCAGATACGGGGCGCGGATTCTACCCGAAAGTGCGGATACAGGCGTAATCGCGGTGGGCAGCGGTCACCCGCTCTCCTCCAA
>DATMTG010000040.1:0-4360 GCA_035565075.1 Stenotrophobium sp. | reverse complement strand
CGTCTACGCCGTCGGCGGCAACGAGCAGTCGGCCGCGATGATGGGCCTGAACGTGGGCCGCACGAAAGTCCTCGTGTACGCGCTGTCGGGCTTCTGCGCATCGATGGGCGGCGTGCTGTTCTCCTTCTACATGCTGTCCGGTTACGGCCTGCACGGGCAGGGCACGGAGCTCGACGCCATCGCGGCGGTCGTCATCGGCGGCACCTTGCTGACGGGCGGCTACGGCTACATCGCCGGCGCGCTGTCGGGCGTGCTGGTGCTGGGCGCCATCCAGACGCTGATCGCCTTCGACGGCACGCTCAGCTCGTGGTGGACCAAGATCGTCATCGGGGCGCTGCTGTTCATCTTCTGCGTCGTGCAACGCGTGATGGGCGGACGTTCCAAGCAATAAGCAGATACGCAGACAAGCAGATAAGCAGGACCGTCGCGGCGGCGCACGCGGCCCCGACCCCCGGCCACACGGGGGCGAGGGCCGCGGCTGTCCGGCGCGACGACGTACCCGGCGCCGCCAACGCCGGTGATCGCAAAAACAACGGAGACTACATGCTAAAACTCGCGCTTGGCGCGGCCCTGGCCGCGACGACGGCACTCGCCGGTGCCGCCAATCCCATCACCAGCAAGATCTTCACGGCCGACCCCGCGGCCCTCGTCGACAACGGCCGCGTGTACCTGTACGTCGGCCACGACGAGGCGCCCGTCGGCGGCAAGGACTACCTGATGAACGAATGGCGCGTGTTTTCCAGCTGCGACATGCAGCACTGGACCGAGCACCCGAACGGCGTGCCGTTCACCACGTTCAAATGGGCCGCCCGCGACGCCTGGGCCAGCGACATCACGAAGCGTAACGGCAAGTACTACCTGTACGTGACGGTCGAGCACAAGACGATCCCGGGCAAGGCGATCGGCGTCGCGGTGTCGGACAGCCCGACGGGCCCGTTCGTCGACGCGCGCGGCTCGGCCCTGATCACGAACGACATGACGCACGAGACCCCGATCAGCTGGGACGACATCGACCCGGCGATCTTCGTCGACGACGACGGCCAGGCGTACCTGTACTGGGGCAACACGGTCATGAAGTACGCGAAGCTGAAGCCGAACATGATCGAGCTGGACGGCCCGATCCACACGGTGGGCCTGGAGGCGTTCACGGAAGCGTCCTACCTGCACAAGCACAACGGCAAGTACTACCTGTCGTACTCGCGCAAGTGGCCGGAAGAGACCGCGTACATGACGGGCCCGACGGCCACCGGTCCGTGGTCCTACGGCGGCGTGATCATGGAGAAGAACACGAATCTCGGCACGATCCACCACGCGATCATCGACTTCAACGGCAAGTCCTACATCGTTTACCACAACGGCAAGCTGCCGACGGGTGGGGAGTACCGCCGTTCCGTCGCCGTCGAGGAGTTGCACTACGGCCCCGACGGCAAGATCCTGCCCGTTGCGCAGACGACACAAGGCCCGGCCGCGAATCCGTCTTCCGCCTGCAAGCGATGACTGTTTCGCGAAGATTTCCGTTAAAGCAATATCGATAATGATATGATGTATTGATGGATACGACCAACCCGAACTGGTTTCTCAAGGCCCGCCTCAAGACGCGCCAACTGCTGCTCTTGATCGCGCTCGACGACTACCGCAACATCCACCGCGCGGCCGACGAACTGCACATGACGCAGCCGGCCGCCTCCAAGCAGATCAAGGATCTGGAGGAGATGCTGGACGTCAAGCTCTTCGAGCGCTTGCCGCGCGGCATGGAGCCGACGATCTACGGCGAGACGATGATCCGCCACGCGCGCATGGCCCTGACGAGCCTGGCGCTGGCGCACGACGACATCGTCACGCTCAAGGCTGGTTTGACGGGCCAGGTCGAGGTCGGCGTCATCATGACGCCCGCGATGGCGCTGCTGCCGCGCGCCATCGCCCGCGTGAAGGAAGAGGCCCCGCTGCTGCGCATCGGCGTGCAGCTGGAGACCAGTAACCTGCTGCTGAACAAGCTGCAGCACGGCATGCTGGACTTCATGATCGGCCGCATCTTCGACACGGGCGACACGTCCGGCCTGATCTACGAGGAACTGACCGAGGAGCCGGCGTGCGCCGTCGTCCGTCCCGGCCATCCGCTGCTGGAGCGCAAGGACCTGACGCTGAAGGACATCGCGCCGCTGCCGTGGATCGTCCCGCCGCATGGCAGTATCCTGCGCTACCGCTTCGACATGATGTTCCGCCGCGCCGGACTGGAGCCGCCGGCGAACGTCGTCGACACGACGGCCATGCTGATGATCACCGCGCTGCTGCAGCAGACGGATTCGCTGCACGTGATGCCGATCGAGGTGGCGCAGTACTACGCGTCGCTGAACGTGATGCGCATCCTGCCCATCGACATCCCGTGCAAGATGGACGCCTTCGGCATCATCCGCCAGCAGGACCACCTGCTGTCCCCCGGCGCCGACCTGCTGCTGCGCGCCGTGCGGGCGGCCGCCAAGGAGATTTACTGAGTCACGCCTTCACGGCGCATCGCTCATTTCGACTTCTGCACCTTCGCGATCAACGCGTCTACCACCTGCAGGGTCTGCTGGAACAACTGCGGCTCGCTCTGGACGTGCGTCGTCTGGTACACCTGTCTCGGCGAGACCACGTACTTGCCGTCGACGATGATGGTCGGCACAGTCTCGACCTTGTAGTCGTTGAAGACGATACCTTGCTCGCGGTTCAGCATGGTCCTGACCCCGAACGAGTTCCAGGTGTCCGTGAACTTGGCCTTGTCGATGCCCGGCAGCTTGGAGGCCAGGTCGAGGACCTCCTGCTCCGTCAGCGTCTCCGACCGCTTGCGCCTCACGATGTCGCCCACGGCATCCATGATCCGCGCCTGATACGCTTCGTTCTTGCCCATCGCCTGCAGCGTCAGGAACAGATGCGCTTCCGGATCGTTGGGGCCCTGGTACGGCATGTGGATGCGCTTGAAGACGATGTTGTCTCCCTCTTTCTTCACCCATTGCTCCAGGATCGGTTCCAGCGCGTGGCAGTGCGGGCAGTGATACATGAAGAACTCGATGACCTCGACCTTCTTGCCGGCCGTCTGGCTCTGCTGCGGGGACGATAGCGTCGTGTACTCGACACCGGGCTTGGGATCGGTCGTCGACGCGAACGCCGTGCTGGCGACGAGGCTGGCGGCGACCAAGGCAAAACGCAGGGAGCGCATAAGTATCCTTCTTGTAATGGTTAGACGAATCAACGGGAGATTATCACCTTGTCAGGACGAACCTTGAGGCCGGAGCGTAATTTTTCTTCGGTCGATGCTCGCTTTAAGATTCATTTAAGCAATTGTCTGGTCTGCCGATCCATGCGGCGGGTCTGCGTAGTCGGGTTTCTGGCAGCCGTCATGGACGTTCGAGTTGCGCAAAATCTTCCGCCACCCTGGTCAGCTCACCGGTTTCATGGGACCAGCGATAAACCGCTGCCTCGAACCGGTCGTTAGCGCGGAGGAAGAGCAACTGGTCGCCCTCGCCATTGTGCGCTATCGCGAGCGCCTGGCGCGGGAATCGCTCCCACTCGGACAAGCGCTTCGTCTCCGCAACGACGTCGTTACACGTGCGCGCAAGGCGCTTCTTGTCGGTGCTGTCCATGATCGGATACAGACACCAGTCGTCGACATCGCCGGCCACTTCGCCGCCGTTGGCCGCCATCATTGCGCGTCGATAGCCATCGGGCAGCTTCGCGCCCAGCTTCTCTTCGGCGCTGCGCAGATATTTGTCATCGAGAGGGAAGGGCATGGGCAGGCTTCTGCAGGTATGTCGCTGTCTTGGTTCTGATTTGTTGACCGACGATGCGGTTGACGTTCGATCGCCAACAGCCAAAAAGTGCCAAGTCTTGCCGGGATTGAGCAGCTTGAGCCGCTCGTGCCGCGCATAGTCGAGCAGGACGCGGCCCCGTTCCGTCAGACGCATCGCGTCACCAGCGGAATAAGCGATCGACATTCATTTGTGCCAAACCTTATCGTTTTGTGTCAGACTTGATCTTTCGTCCACAGTTGCCCCGCATTCGCCCCGATGTCGCGGCAACCGTATTTACAAGGATCAGCATGACCGGCTTCGTCATTCCGCCTCCCGCCGTCCCGGCCCTCGCTGTCGCCGGGTCCGACCAGGTGTTCCCGCTGCGCCGCGTGTTCTGCGTCGGCCGCAACTACGCCGCCCACGCGCGCGAGATGGGTTCCGATCCGAACCGCGAACCGCCGTTCTTCTTCACCAAGCCGGCCGACGCGGTCGTGCCGGCCAGCGGCGTCCTGCCGTACCCGCCGGCCACGCGCGAGCTGCACCACGAGGTCGAACTGGTCGTCGCATTGAAGGGCGGCGGCAAGGACATCGCG
>DATMTG010000039.1:0-12488 GCA_035565075.1 Stenotrophobium sp. | reverse complement strand
AAAATATAACAACAATTTGCACGCAAACCGGCAGAGCGGGTGGGCGCCCCGCCGCGATATTCCGGCGTCGCGCGGCATAAGCGGGTAAAATGCGCGGCTTATTCCTGTGCCTTTCCATGATTCTGATGGCGCTGCGGTTTTGGGCAGAAGGCGATAGCGGGATTTCACGGGTCTGACCGTCCACTTCGACGCTCAAACCCAGCCTGTCGCCGGGCTTCTTCACGCGAGGTATTGCCCATGTCGTCCGATTCCATAGCGCCAACGCAGGCCGATGTCCCCCATTTCCGCGATCTGGCCCTGAACGAGGCGGTGCTCAAGGCGCTGGAAGAGATCGGCTACGAGTCGCCGTCGCCGATCCAGGCCGCGACCATTCCGCATCTGCTGGCGGGCCGGGACGTGCTCGGGCAGGCGCAGACCGGCACCGGCAAGACCGCCGCATTCGCGCTGCCGATCCTGTCGAACCTCAAGCCGAACCAGAGCGCACCGCAGGCGCTGGTGCTGGCGCCGACGCGCGAACTGGCGATCCAGGTCGCCGAGGCGTTCCAGAAATACGCCGCGCACATCCGCGGTTTTCATGTGCTGCCGATCTACGGCGGCCAGAGCTACGAGCCGCAACTCAAGGCGCTCAAGCGCGGCGTGCAGGTGGTGGTCGGCACGCCCGGCCGCGTGATGGATCACATGAAGCGCGGCACGCTCAAGCTCAACGCGCTGACCTGTCTGGTGCTGGACGAAGCCGACGAGATGCTGCGCATGGGCTTCATCGACGATGTCGAATTCATCCTGCAGCAGACGCCGCCGCAGCGCCAGGTCGCGCTGTTTTCCGCGACCATGCCTTCGGAAATCCGCCGCATCGCGCAGACGCATCTGAAGGATCCGGCCGAGATCACGATCAAGAGCAAGACCACGACAGCGACCAACATCCGTCAGCGTTACCTGATCGCCGGCGGCATGACCCAGAAGCTCGACGCGTTGACCCGCATCCTCGAGGCCGAGACTTTCGACGGCATGCTGATTTTTGCGCGGACCAAGGCGGCGACCGCGGAACTGGCCGAGAAGCTCGAAGCGCGCGGCTACGCCGCGGCGGCGCTCAACGGCGACATCGTGCAGGCGCAGCGCGAGCGCACCGTCAACCGGCTCAAGAGCGGTCAGCTGGATATCGTCGTCGCCACCGACGTCGCCGCGCGCGGACTGGATGTCGAGCGCATCAGCCACGTGGTCAATTTCGACGTGCCGACCGACACCGAATCCTACGTCCACCGCATCGGCCGCACCGGCCGTGCCGGCCGCAGCGGCGATGCGATCCTGTTCATCGCGCCGCGCGAACGCCACCTGCTCAAGACCATCGAGCGCGCGACGCGCCAGCCGATCACCGAGATGGGCCTGCCCAGCGTGCAGAGCATCAACGATCATCGCATCCAGCGCTTCAAGCAGCGTATCAGCGAGGCGCTGGCGGGCGCGCAGGATCTGGCGCCGTACCGGCGGCTGGTGGCGGATTACGCCAAGGAAAATGCGGTCGCCGAAGGCGAGGTCGCCGCAGCGCTGGCCCACATGCTGCACGGCGAGACGCCGCTGCTGCGCGCGCCCGAGCAGGGCAGCCGCCGCAGCGAGATGGCACGCGGTCCGGCGCACGTGGAGTCGTTCGCACCGCGCCCGCGGGAGCATCAGTCGCATCGCGAGATGCGGGATGCCCAGCGGCCGGCGCCGAAATCCGGGGATGAGCCGCCGCGTCCGCGCAAACCGGCGAAGGAGCGCGACGAACCGCTGGAGACTTATCGCATCGAGGTGGGGAGCGCGCATGGCGTCAAGCCGGCCAACATCGTCGGCGCCATCGCCAACGAAGCCGGTCTCGACAGCCAGTACATCGGCCGCGTCGATATCCACGAAGAGCACAGTTTCGTCGATCTGCCCGCGGGCATGCCCAAGGACATCTACAAGGATCTGCAGAAAGTCTGGGTGTCGGGCAAGCAGTTGCGCATCAGCCGCGTGACCACGCCGGCCGCGGCTGCCGGGCCGACCCAGCCGGCCCGTCCGCGCAAGCGGCCCTGAATCCGCAAAATCCGGGCCGCGCGGCAGGCCGGCCGCAGCGGTCCTACCCGGGATTTGCCGGCTGCAGCGATGCGCGGTATTGCCGCGGCGTCACCGACTTCCAGCGCTTGAATGCGCGGGTGAAGCAGGCACCTTCCGAGTAGCCGAGATGCTCGGCGACCGCGGCGATGCTCAGGTCGGTGGTCTTCAGCAGGTATTCGGCGGTGCTCTGGCGGATATCGTCCACCAGGCTTTCAAAGTCGATGCCATCGTCCAGCAGCCGGCGGCGCAGCGTCCTGACGGTGCTTTGCAGGTCCCTGGCAACGTTGTGCATGGTCGGAATCCGGCCCGGCTGTTGCAGCAGATGGGCGCGCACCCGGTTGGCGATGCCCTCGTCGGCATCGTATTCCCGCAACAGGCGCTGGCACTCGGTCTCGAACCGCCGGCGCATCGGCGGATCAGCCAGCGGCAGCTTCCAGTCCATGATCGCCCGGTCGATGCCAACGCGATTCTGCGGCCGCAGGAAATCGATCCTGCGGCCGAAGATCTGCTCGGCGTAGCTGGCGTACGGGGGCCTGGAGTGACGGATTTCCAGGCGCGCGAACGCGAAATCCGGCGGCATCATGTCGCGCGACAGGTTCAGCAGCGTGGCGCCATCGCGTTCGACCAGGAATCGGCACAGGTCCGCCGGCAGTTCGTGGTCGTCGGCGTCGATCAAGGTCTCATCCCCGGCTTCGACGATCTGCATGCGACAGAAAAACGAGGTCAGGCGCAGGTAGCGCAGGCCGAGTCCGATCGCGCTGCGGACGGTCGCGCTGCTCAGGATGGCGAAGCCGAGCACCCCGAAAGTCGTCGGGTGGTAGCGCAGGCCCGCCTTCAGTGCCAGTGGCTTGTCGTCGCCGGCCGCTTCCAGCAGATTACGGATCACGCGCAGTTCCTCTTCGGCGCCGACGGTGCCGTTGTGGTCGTGCAGACGGCGGGCGTCGATGGTGGTGCCGTGCAGCAGCTTGCGGATGCCGACGCCGTGCTCGGCGCCGATCTCGGCCAGGATGCGGGTGCTGCTGATGTTTCTTTTGAAGTTCCAGTACGCCTGCATCTTGGCCCCAAATATCAAATTATTGGCCTATGATGCCATTATTCAATGGCGCACGTCCCGCTATGCTGTCGCGACTAGGAAAACAGCTGTTCCGAATCCGCGCGCGGATTGGCTGGATCGGGCAAGCTGCAAGTGCGGGGATCATCATCGCCGGATCGTAGAAGCAAGCCGGCGCAGGGGGAGAACGCGATTGGACAAGGATGCGGAGGTTCCGGCCGAAACTCCGGCTGAAGCCGGGATCAGCTGGCGGATGCTGCGCGAAGAGGCGCTCGAAGTCCTGCGCAATCTGTTCGATGTGCGGCTGCGCACCATCATGACCACGCGGATGGCGCCGACGATCTATGTATTCCTCGCGCTGGGTGTGATCGCGGTCAATCTGTTCCTGACCATAGAGGCATTCCAGGTTTCGCTGATCTCGGGCCTGGTCTGGCTGCTGCTGATCATGCCGATCGCTTCGATCGTCGGGGTCATCACCGTCCGTGTGATCCTCGAGTCGCTGCTGTCGCTGTTCCGCATCGTGCTGCACATGGAAACGCTGATGGAGCAGTTGCACACACTGCGCGGTCAGACCGAATCCATCGCCGAGCGTGTCGAGGACCTGCCGCTGCCGCGCATACAGTTCTGGCGCAGCCGCAAACGCGCCGACACGCAGACTGCCGGCAAAGCGTCCGGCGGCAAGGACGCGGACCAGGATTCCGGGGATGGGCATGGTTCGAATTAAAAATGATGCAGGCGCATTCGCAGGCGCCATTCTGGCCCTGTCGCTGATGTTGCCCTCCGCTGCGGCGCAGGCCATGGATATCGATCTCGGACTGGATGGCTGGAGCGCCAGCTGGGATAACCGCATCACCATCGGTGCGGCAATCCGCGAACAAAAGCAGAATCCGGCACTGATCGGCAAGTCCAATCTCGATCCGGACCTGTGCCGCGCCGATGAGTGCCTGACCGCCGATCCCGGCAACAACGCGCCGAACAACCGCTACCTGGCCGCGCCGGGCGCGATGAATTCGGTGTACGACGAGGGCGATCTCAACTACAAGCAGTGGGACCTGGTTTCGGCGCCGGTCAAATGGACGACTTATTTTTCGGCCGAGAAGGGCGACCTGAAATTCAAGGCGGGCGCACTGGCGTTCTATGACATCACCAACGCCAATCTCAAGGAGTATCACCCCAACGAAGTCACCGCGCCGGGGCCGGAGAGCAGTTCACATCCGGTCTACTCCAAGCGCGACCCGGCGACGCTGCGGGATATCGGCTACAACGTCCAGATTCTCGATACCTATGTGCAGGACACCTTCGATATCGACGGGCATCCGCTGGACGTCAGCATCGGCCGTCAGCGCCTGACCTGGGGCGAATCGAGTTTCGTCACCCAGGGCAGTCTCAACATCATCAATCCGCCGGACGTCAACAACCTGGTCAGGCCCGGCATGGACTTGAGCGAGGTCTACCGGCCGGAAGGCATGCTGGTACTGCGTGCGCCGCTGACCGATGCCCTGACCGGCGAGGGGTTCTACCAGTTTGAATGGCGTCCGGTCGGCATTCCGGCGCGCGGGTCATTCCTGTCGTTCTTCAATGCCGGCAACGAGGTGACGCATGACGAGGGCATCATCGCGCCCTTCGCCAAGACGCCGTACGACCCGCAGCAGATCGGCACGCCGGCCAACCCGGTGTTCGCGCTGCTGACCAATACCAGCTTCACGCTGCGGCGCAGTGCGAACCACGATCCCAAAAACACCGGCCAGTACGGCCTGGCGCTCTATTACCATCCAACGTGGTTGCAGGGTTCCGAGATCGGGTTTTATGCCGCGAATTATCATTCGCGCATTCCCTCGGCCAGCGCCACCGCCGCCGATGCCAGCTGCCTGCGTCGCGAAGGCAATCCCAACAACAATGACGCAACAGACATCACCTCGCTGATCAACGACTGCGGCGTGCCGGGCGCACACCAGCGCGAGGCGGTGCCGATCGACACCGCGCACTATTTCCTCGACTACCCGGAAAACATCCACCTGTTCGGCCTGAGCTTCAGCAGCATCGTCGATAGCATCGCGGTGCGCGGCGAGCTGGCCTACCGCCCGAACCAGCCGGTGCAGGTCGATCTCGAGGATGTGCTGTTCGCGGCGCTGCAGCCGGCACTGCCACGGCAGGATATCCCGCTGTTCGGCGTCGGCACCAACACGACGCTGCCGGGGCTCATTTCCGCCTTGCAGAATCCCGGCAACATCCTCAACGTCGCAACCAACCAGCTGGCCAATCTGCCGACCGCCATCACCGCCCTGCAGACGCTGGCGACGGCGCAGAATCCGCTGAGCCTCACGGTGCCCGGTTCGCGCAGGATTCCCGATTTCGTCACCGCCTATCGCGGCGGCACGCCGGGCGAAGTGACCCCGGGACAATACATCCGCGGCTACGAGCGCCTGAAGGTCATGCAGGGCTCGCTGGCGCTGACCAAGATTTTTGGCGACAGTGATTTTCTCGGCACCAAGGATTCTGCGCTGCTGTTCGAAGCCACCGGGATCGGCGTGCTCGACCTGCCGCCCCTTTCGCAACTCCAGTTCGAGGGTCCGGGCACCGACACGACGTACGGACCCGGCGCATCGGACAGCGGCAACAATTCCTATCTCAGCCCGATCCATAATTCCGGTGGCTACGTCACCGCGTTTTCCTATGGCTACCGCATGGGCGCGCTGCTGCATTACAGCGATGTGCTGATCCGGGGGCTGGACATGCGGCCGTTCCTGGTGTTCACGCACGACGTGCACGGCGTGTCGCCGGGGCTGGGCGAGAACTTCCTGCAGGGGCGCAAGCTGGGCGTGATCGATGTCCGCTTTTCCTACCGCCAGTTCGATGCCAGCCTGACTCAGACATTCATCTTTGGCGGCGGCAACCGCAACACGCTGAATGATCGCGACTTCTTTTCCGCCAGCGTTGGCGTGCGTTTCTAGGCTCCGGGGAGAGCGCAAGACATGAACAGGAAAATATTGGGAACCGGCGCCGTGATCCTTGCGGGGGCGGTGATCGGCGGCGTGCTGGTCGGAGTCTGGGTGTTCAGGAACATCGACGCGCGCCTGCTGCTGACCAACCAGTCGGCGACGGTACTGGTGCCGCAGCCGGTCAAGATCAGCGCGGACATTCTGAACAACCTCGATATCGAGATCAACGATTCGCTCAAGACCACGGTGCCGGTCGATCAGATCATCTCGATTCCGATCAAGGACACCTTGCACGTGATCGCCAGTTTCGACAGCAACGTGCCGATCAAGCTGACCGTGCCGGTGCACGACAAGATCGTGATCGACCAGGTGCTGGACGTCGATACCACGATCAAGGCCAATCTCCTGGGCGACACCCACGACCTGCCGATCCGCGGCAAGATTCCGGTCAAGGCTACCGTGCCGGTCAATCTGGTCATCCCGATCGACCAGCCGGTGCATCTCAAATTCACCGCGCCGGTGGACGTGAAATTCACGCAGCCGCTGGTGGTGCCGCTCAAGGCCGATATTGCGGCGACCATCCCGATCCACAGCGAGATGAGCGTGCCTGTGAAATCGGCGCTGGACGCCGAGGTCACGATTCCGCAGCCCGCCAATGTCATCATCACCCACGCCAACCTGCGGCTGCCGCTGCGTACGCTGAAGCTGGGGACCAAAGACGGCAAGGATGAAGGCAGCGCCGGTGCGACAGCGGCAGCCCCGGAATCGACACCCGGGTCCGCTACTGCCCCAGTCGTGTCGGAGCCGGCGCAATGACCTTGCGGCCGGTATTTCTGGGAGCCGGGGCGCTGGGGCTGGTGGTTGCCGGCGCGCTGCTGGGTTTCTGGCTTTATGCGCATCTGGTCATCGGGCTGACGATCACCGATCAGCCGGGCGAGGTGTTGTTTCCCGCCCAGACCCTGGTCAGTGCAAAAGCCCAGAACAAGATCAAGATCAAGCTCAACGGTTATATCGATGCCAGGGTGCCGTTCAAGCAGAAACTCGATCTGCCGTTGAAGGGCAACTACAAAACCATCGCCAGTTTCGACACGGTCGTGCCAGTGCAGTTCACGATTCATTACAAGGGCGTGATACCGGTGGATTCCATCGCCACGATCCACGGCATCACCGATTTCAACTATGAAAAGGTCAAGCGCCTGCGCAACGTGCCTTTCAGCGCGCAGATCCCGCTCAAGTTCGAGCAGCCGGTGACACTGACGGTGCCGGTCAAGGCCAACCTGCATCTGGTCTATCACGGTCCGCTGGGCATGTATGTCGACCAGACCGTCAGTGCGCCGGTGGATACCGTGCTGAAAACCCGGTTGCTGGCGGTCAAGGAGATCACCACGCCGATCCTCGCCAGATTCGGATTGCGGGTGTACTGGCCCGATGCGCCGGTTCCGGTCATCATCAAGCGCAGCGATTTGCACTTCAATCTGGATACACTGCAACTGGTGCAGGCGCAGAAACCCGAAGCGCCCATGGTCCGGCGTCCGACACCCGCCGGCGGCAACCCACCCTGAATCTGTTGCGAGGATGAATCTGTGGCGAAAAGACTGACAAACGAGTCGAAAAGCGAATCGCTGGCTGGGCGTCTGCTGAAGCGGCTGCCAGGCGGCAGTTTCGTGCAGGAACAGGTCGACCGGGTCGAGCATCGCCTGCTCGGTGAATTGAAGCAGCGCCTGGACCGGCTGGAGCAGACGCCGACATCGGTCTCGCTGGTGGCGGTGTCGGTCACCGCGCAGCAGCGACACCATTCTGGGCATCAGACGCCGCACGAATTGCTGCAGGCGCTGCTGGCCGAGTCCTCGGAGCAGAGCCGGGAACAGTCGATCGAGGCTTCATGCATGGCGGTCCTGCAAAGCCTGGTGCCGGACGAGGCACGCATCCTGGCAGCGCTGTCCGATGGCTCCGGCTACGCCATGATCAATGTCCTGGCCACGTCGAATCTCGGTCTGACGGCTGTGCCGATGCTCGAGTACGTCAGCACGGTGGGCCGCAATGCGGGCGTGCTGACGCCGGCGTTGACCCCGGCCTACGTCCGCCACCTGGCATTCTGGGGACTTACCGAAATGGCGGCGGAAGATCCCGCGCAGAAAACCAATTATGAAATCCTGGAAACCGACGACTCGGTGCGCAAGGTCGTCGCGCGCATCCAGAAAGACGGTGAGCGCAGCCGTATCGTGCGCCGCACCTTGAAAATGTCCGACCTTGGATTTGCGATGTGGAAGCTGTGCCGCATGGACGGCCAGGACTGAGGCACGGCAAAAAAGATTTGAATCAAGAGGGTAATCGTTATGCAAAGCATGCATGAAATTGTTCTGGATCTACAGGCGAACTGGCTGCTGTACGCATCCATGCCGTTCGTGGCCGCGGGCATCGGTTTCGTCACCAAGATCGTTGCGATCAGGATGATGTTCCAGCCGATCGAATTCATTGGCCTGCAGACCAAGGTGCTGGGTTTCAGGATCTTCGGCTGGCAGGGCATCGTGCCGCGCAAGGCGGCGGTGATGGCGAGCATCGCCTGCGACACCATGACCAACAAGCTGATCAAGCCCAGG
Source organism: Stenotrophobium sp. (assembly GCA_035565075.1). Lineage (GTDB taxonomy): Bacteria > Pseudomonadota > Gammaproteobacteria > Nevskiales > Nevskiaceae > Stenotrophobium. The sequence goes on along the minus strand of DATMTG010000039.1, from coordinate 3,831 downwards.
GATGTCTTTGACCGGCTGGACCCCGAGCGTATTGCTCAGGAAATCGAAAAGCCCCTGCTGGCGGCGGTCGAGGACATCACGCGCAATGTCGCCTCCGTGTACTCGCCGGGTCTGTGGGAGGCGGCTCCCGAGTCGGTCAAGAACATGATCATCCACCGCATCCAGGACGAAGCGCCTCACATCGTCGAGCAGATCATGGTCGACATCAAGAACAACATCGAGTCGGTGTTCGATCTCAAGGACATGGTGGTCAGCAACCTGCTGCGCGACAAGCCCTTGCTGAATCGCATCTTCCTGGAAGCGGGACACGGCGAGTTCCGTTTCATTCGCAATTCAGGACTGTTTTTCGGGTTCATCATCGGCTGCGTGCAGGCGGTGACCTGGGCCTTGACGCATTCGCCGCTGGTGATGCCGGTGTTCGGCCTGTTCACCGGCTGGTTCACCGACTGGCTGGCGCTGAAGATGGTGTTCAATCCCAAGCATCCGACCAAATACATGGGCCTGTTCACCTGGCATGGCCTGTTCCTGAAGCGCCGGCAGGAAGTTTCCGCCGAGTACGGGCGCCTGATCGCCGCCGAAATCGTGACCGCCAAGAATATTCTTGACGCCGTGCTCAAAGGGCCCTTGTCGGATCGTTTGTTCAACATGGTGCAGAAGCAGGTGCAGAAGGTGGTGGACGACCAGGCGGGTATCGCCAAACCCTTCGTGGTGTTTGCCGTCGGCAGCAGCAAGTACCAGGAAATGAAGAAGATGGTCTCGGTGGAAATCATGAAGATGCTGCCGACCACCATGAAGCACGTCGAGAAATACGCCGGCGACGCCATGGACCTGGAAAACCTGCTCAGCGGCAAGATGAAGGAACTCACCACCGAGGAGTTCGAGGCGCTATTGCATCCTGCCTTCGAGCAGGACGAGTGGATATTGATCGCGGTCGGTGCGGCGCTCGGCTTCATCGTCGGTGAAATGCAGGTCTTCATCATGGAGCACCTGGCCAAGCATCCGCAGTTTACAAGCGCCATTCACACATTGACGCAGGTGGCGCTGCAGTAGGGTGCGGGTTTGGTGCATCGAAGGAGTGAAGCCCGATTGAAGAGAGCCGCCTGCCTTGGTCCTTCCCTCGTGACTGGGCGGGCGTTCTGCCCGGTGCTGGAGCGGCACCGGGCATTTTTTCAGTGAGGGTGCGGCCCATGAAAATCGTCTCCCCGCTGATCGCACTCCTGCTCCTGGCTGCAATGCCAGGCCAGGCCTGGGCCCGCGATGCCGCGGCTTTGCGGGCCTGCATGGCGGCCAATCTGCCCAGCAAGAGTTTCAAACAGGATATCGAGCTGGTGCAATCCGGGCCGGATGGCACCGTGCAGAGACTGGTGGGCACCTGGTACTGGCGGCGCGAAAACGATCGCCAGTCCGGGATGCTGCGGCTGTCATCGCCGGCCGATCTTGCCGGTGCAGCGTATCTATTCATCTCGAGGAACAGCCAGGAAAACATCTACATGTACATGCCAGCCGTCGGCCGCGTACGGCATGTCGTGGGCGCGACCATGGCGCAGTCGCTGTTTGGCAGCGGCTTGTCGGCATTCGATCTCAAGTTCCTGTTGAGCGGCCTGCATGGCGGCAAGCTGGCACGTATCGGTACGACCACGGACAACGGCCGGCCCGCCGAAACCTGGCGCTATATTCCGCCCGCCGATCCCGACATCCTCTACGACCGGCTCGACCTGACGGTGGATGATGCCTGGTGCCTGCCGATGAAGGTCGACCTGTACGGAGGCGTCCCATGGAAGACGCTGGTACTGGACGCCACGTCGATCCAAAAGGAAAGCGGCCGCTGGACCGCCAGCCGCGCGACCCTGACCGACCTGCGTCAGCAGACCACGACCAAAATTCAGACCAGCCATGATGTGATCGACGCCAGCCTGCCGGACCAGATTTTCAACCCAGGCCAGTTCTATCGCGCGAGATAGCGCGGGGATATCGATGGATTTCGCCGCCATCCTGAGTGCCGCCCCGCTGGCCGAGCACATGTCGGAGGCAACGCTGCGGCAGATGGTGGACCTGGCCGAGCCCCTGTATCTGCGGGGCGGCGACGACCTGTATCGGGCCGGCGAGTCCCCGGATTATTTTTACATTGCGGTCAGCGGCCGCCTGCGCGTGACCACGCCACAGGATGAGCTGGTTGGGCACATTGTCTTTGGCGAACCGGCCGGGGAAGTCGGCGCCATATCGGGCGAGGTGCGCAGTTCGAACGTCCGCGCAGTGCGCGACAGCGTGATGCTGCGCCTGCCGCGAGGGGATTTCCTGGAATTCCTCGATGCGCATGCCTCGGCTGCGGTCGCGTTGACGCGGCGGATGATCGCCCGCATGCGGCAGAACCGCCGGGAGCGTGAACTGGCCGCGACGGCCAGCCAGAGCACCTTCACCATTTTCCCGGCCTCGCATAACGCACCCGTCATGACGCTGGCGGAAATATTGGTTCGCGGCCTGTCGGGATGGCCGCAGGCCCGCGTCATCGGCAGCGCGCATGTCGACGCGATGTTCGGCCCGGGCAGCGCGCAGGCCCCGTATTCCGATACGGCGATGTCGCGCAGGTTGAACGAATGGTTCTGCATGCTGGAGCGCAGGCACCGGCATCTGATTTTTGTCGCCGACCACGAGGACAGCCCATGGGCGCTGCGCTGCCTGCGCCAGGCCGACCGCGTGCTGGTGCTGGCCGAGGCCCAGGATGCTCCTGCGCGGATGCCGGCGCTCGACCAGTGGCGCGATGCGGAGGCACCGCTGGCGCCGGTGGAACTGGTTCTGTTGCGTGCCGAGGGGGATTCTTCGCCGCACACGCTGGACTGGCAGAAATGTTCAGGCGCGCGTGCGCACTATTATCTCCACCCCTGGGACGCGCGCGAACTCGACGCCATTACCCGCCAGATCACCGGCCGTGGCATCGGGCTGGTGCTGGGCGGCGGCGGTGCCCGCGGGTTCGCGCATATCGGACTGCTGCGTGCGCTGGAGCAGTTGCAGATTCCCGTCGACGTCTGCGGCGGCACCAGCATGGGCGCATTCGTCGCGGCGATGGTGGCCTGTGGGTTCGACAGCGTGCAGATGGCGCAGGTCGCCCGCGAAACCTTTGTCGAGAACAACTACCTCAACGATTACACGTTTCCGCGCGTATCGCTGATCAAGGCGCGGAAATTCCTGCGCCGCCTGCGCGAGATATTCGGCGACCGGCGCATCGAGGAACTGCGGCGCAGCTTCTACAGCATCTCCACCAATCTCACGACCGGCGCCACGGTCGTGCACGACTCCGGTCCGCTGGCGGAATGGGTCGGCAGCAGCATGGCCGTGCCCGGAGTTGCGCCGCCGGTCGCGTGGCAGGGCGATCTGCTTTGCGATGGCGGCGTCGTCGACAACCTGCCGACCGACGTCATGCAGAATCTCGAGCGCGGCGCGATCATTGCCTGCAGCGTCAGTTCTGCCAGCGATGTCAGTCTGCCGGGCGCGGGGATCGGCGTGCCCGATCCCGAGGCCATGCTGAAACGCTCCCGGCAGATGAAGCTGCCGCGCTTCAGTGAAATATTGTTGCGCAGCGCCACTCTCGCCAGCGTGACGGCAATGGCGCGTGCGGCGGAAGATCGTGCCGACGTCTTCATGCTGATGCCGGTGCAGCAATACGGCATGTTCGACTGGACATCGCTGGATGCCCTGATCGAGATCGGCTACGAAGAGGCCATGAAGCAATTGACGCCGCTGCGCCCGCGGTTGATCCATTGAGCGATCCATGCGAGCGTATCCGGGACATTCGAGAGGGATGGCGGAGGCCGCCTGATGCACGACACGCTCTGG
>DATMTG010000038.1:0-8903 GCA_035565075.1 Stenotrophobium sp. | reverse complement strand
ATTGCAGCGGTGCGCCGCTGCGGCCCTGGGCCGAGCGCCTGCTGAGCGAATCCGGTATCGAACTGGACGGCGGCCGCATCCGCCTGCTGTGCATGCCGCGGCTGTTCGGCTACGCCTTCAACCCGATCAGCCTGTGGTACTGCGAACACCGCGACGGCAGCCTGCGGGCGGTGATCGCCGAGGTGCGCAATACCTTCGGTGAACGCCACAGCTACCTGCTTGCATCCGGTGGTGCGCCGCTGCCGTATCTACAGGCGCACGAGAAAGAAAAATGCTTTCACGTGTCGCCATTCTTCGATGTCGTGGGGCGTTACCGCTTCACCTTGGGCGAGCCGGGCGAGCAGTTGCGGGTGCATATCCACGAAACCCGCGAAGGCCAGCCCATCCTCGACGCCACCCTGTTCGGGCAGCGCCGGGACCTGACCGACGGGAATGTGTTGAGACAAGTCCTGATGCTGCCGTTTATGACGATCACGGTTGTGCTCGGCATCCATTGGGAGGCACTGAAAATCTGGCTGCGCGGGGCTACGTTTCACAAGAAGCCCCAGCCGCCGACGCACAAAGTGACATGAGGCTGATATGAAATTGGAACAACGCGAACAGGCGGGCCGGGAACGGGACTTGATCCCGCGAGACGGCTTTTCGCCGGAACTGCCGGCGATGCTGAAGAAAAAATCCGGGGGCATGACCTGGGGACTGCACCTGCTGATGTTCATGCTCAAGGGCATCAAGATCGGCCAGCTCGACGTGACGCTGCCCAACGGCGAAACCCGCCAGTTTCGCGGAACATCGCGGCCAGAGCTTCGCGGCATCCTGAACATTCGCGATGGCCGCATCATGCGCCACGTGCTCAAGAACGGCGAAGTCGGTTTCGGCGAGGCCTACCTCGAGGGCTTGTGGGACAGTCCCGACCTGAGTTCTCTGCTGATCGTGCTGTATCTCAACGAGCCGCACTATCTTGGCCCCTACGAAAAAAACTTTGTCGCACGATTCCTCGGCTGGCTCAAGCACAAGCGCCGTGCCAATACCAAGACCAAGGCGGTCGAGAATATCCAGTACCACTACGACCTCGGCAACGAGTTCTACAAGATGTGGCTGGACAACACCATGGCCTATTCGAGCGGCGTTTTTAGCCGCGAAGAATCCATGAGTGCACCGTCGGGCATGTCCATCAAACCGAACGAAACACTGATGGACGCGCAGGTCAACAAGTTCAAGCTGATGTACGAACGCCTGGGCCTCAAGCCGGAGCACACGCTGCTGGAGATCGGCTCCGGCTGGGGCGGATTCGCGATCTACGCCGCGCAACATTCAGGCTGCCGCGTGCACAGCATTACCTTGTCGAAAGAGCAGCTCGAGGAAGCGCGCCGGCGTGCCGAGGCGGCCGGCGTGGGTGACCGAGTGACGTTCGAGCTGCGCGATTATCGCGATGTCGCCGGGCAATACGACCGTGTGGTGTCCATCGAGATGTATGAGGCGGTGGGCGAGGAATTCTGGCCGGAGTATTTCGCCGCGATCCAGCGAGCGCTCAAGCCGGGCGGCCGCGCCGCGATCCAGGGCATCACCATCCATCCCGAGATTTTCGACAACTACCGCAGCAAGATCGATTTCATCCAGAAATACATTTTCCCCGGCGGCATGCTGGCCACGCCCGGCGTGTTCATGGACGTCGCGACCCGCGCCGGGCTCATGGCGGAGGGCGCGAGATTCTTTGCCCAGGACTACGCCGATACGCTGGCGATCTGGCACCGTAATGTGCTGGCGGTGCGCGACAGCGTGGTGCGGCAGTTCGACGAGCGTTTCCTGCGCATGTGGCGTTACTATCTCGCATATTGCGAGTGCGGCTTTCGCGTCGAGCGGGTGAACCTGATGCAGATCACCCTGCTGAAGGCCTGACCGGGCTGACGCAGAACATCCGTCATCGCGGCCTGCAAGGGGAGCGTTCATGAAGCCGCCAGTGTTCCTGTTTGCCTGCGCGGCATTTGCTGCGCTGGCGGGTGTTTCGGTCTGGGCTACCGGCCATGTCGCCATATCGCCAGCGATACAAACCTTGTGGGCACAACCCGGCGCGGGGATCAACCCGTGGTTCATTGCCACGCTGTTTGACGCCTTTTTTGGGTTCCTCTGGTTCTGGCTGTGGCTGGCCTACAAGGAAACCGGCTGGGTCGCGCGGGGGGTCTGGCTGGTGCTGATTCTGCTCGGCGGCAATATGGCGATGGCAGCTTATGTGCTGATCCAGTTGTGGCGTCTGCCGGCTGGCGCAAGCATGCAGGACTTGTTGCTGCGTCGTGTCTGAGGCGCCGGCCGCACAGGGTTCGTTCCTGAACCGCAGGCTGGTCGAGCCGATCAAGGCGCAACTGCGGCAGGGCATCACCCCGGAAAAAATTGCGCTGACTCTCGCGCTGGGTGCCGTGCTTGGCGTGTTCCCGATCCTCGGCAGCACCATGCTGCTGTGCGGACTGGCGGGCTGGCGGCTCAAGCTCAACCAGCCGATCATCCAGGTGATCAACTATTTCGTGTATCCCCTGCAGTTGATCTTGTTGCTGCCGTTCTATCGTGCTGGCGAGACGCTGTTCCGCCAGCCGCACGTACCGATATTTTCAGTGACCGAGTTGATGCAGCGCTTCGCCAATGGGCCGCTCAAGTTCATCGGCGACTACGGCATGATCGCGCTGTATGGCATTGTCGTCTGGTGTCTGCTCGCACCGCTGGCGGCAACGCTGCTGTATTTCACGCTGCGCCCGGTGCTGCGCTCGCTGGCAGGGCGCATCAAGCCGTAGTTTCAGCCACCCGGAATATTGAAGAATCAGCGGGGATGGCTGCAGAACTACTGCAACAGCGCATCAGTAGTGGTGCGCAGGCCGTGCCGGCGGTGATAGCGGCTGGTCCATCAGGCGGCCCAGCCGCGCATCCTTGCGCGCCCACAGGTCGTTGACCCAGGCCTGGAAGCGACCCCGGAATTCTTCGTCATGTTCGTAATCACCGGCCATCAGCTCGGCCGGGATCGGCAGCAGGTCGACTCGGATATTGAGGTGGTCCTGTTCGCCGCAGAGCCAGCTCCACAGGATGGATTTGCGCGTGGGCCGGTAGGCGATGGTGACGTCGATCAGGCCGGCGAACTGTTCGCCCATGGCATTGAGCGTGAACGACAGGCCGGCCGCCTTGGGCCGCAGCAGGTTGCGGAAGGGCGAGCGCTTCTTGAGGCGCTTGGCTTCGGTGAAGCGCGTGCCCTCGAGGAAGTTCACCACCGTCACCGGCTCGTGCTTGTAAATTTCACAGGCGCGTCGTGTCGCTTCGAGATCCTCGTGGCGCAGCGCCGGATTGGCCACGATCTGTTCGCGCGTATGGCGTTTCATGAACGGGAAATCCATGCCCCAGCAAGCCATGCCGATGATCGGCACATACAGCAGCTGTTGCTTGAGAAAGAAGCGCGGCAGCGGCACGCGGTTGTGCAGCAGGTCGAACAGGATGACGATGTCGGTCCAGGACTGGTGATTGGCGACCAGCAGGTAGCTGCGGCGCGGGTCGAACTGGCCGCGGATGTCCACCTGCCACTGCGCGGGATGGATCAGCCGGAACAGCAGTTGCACGACGCCGGCCCACTGCACGGCAACGCCGACGCAATAGCGGCTGCACACGCGCTGCATCGGCGGATACGGAATCAGCTTGAGCAGGACGGCGGGCAACAGGAAGATGCCGGCGCCGATGACCGAGGCGAGCAATGCAACGAAGGTGATGGCGCCCACCAGCGGCGCGGGTAGCAATAGCGAAAGCATGCGACGACCTCCAGGAGTCCGTCAGCCCACCTTGTGGTAGCGCGGACTCAATTCTCTCACGGCTTCGATCATTGCCGCCGCGTGCTCCGGCGGTGTCTGTTGCAGGATGCCGTGACCCAGATTGAACACATGGCCTGCGCCATGACCGTAGCTTGCCAATACTCGCGAAACTTCCTCGCGGATGCGTTCCGGCCGCGCCAGCAGGCACAGTGGATCGAGATTGCCTTGCAGCGCCACCCGTGTGCCGACGCGCCGTCGCGCATCGTCCAGCGAGGTGGTCCAGTCCACACCCAGCGCATCGCAGCCGCTGGCGGCCATTTTCTCCAGATGCTGTCCGCCATTCTTGGTGAACAGGATCACCGGAACATCGGGAGCGGCAGCCTTCAGTTTTTCGACGATGCGTTGCATGGGCGTCAGTGAAAATCGCTGATACTCCGTCGGGCCGAGCGCGCCGCCCCAGGTGTCGAAAATCATCACCGCGTCGGCGCCGCTGCGGATCTGTGCAGATAAATAGAGCGCTACCGCATCGGAAAGTTTCACCAGCAGACTGTCGAGCAGCGCCGGATCGTCGAACATCAGCGTCTTGCTGCGGGCGAACTCGCGGCTGGAGCCGCCCTCGATCATGTAGGTCGCCAGCGTCCACGGACTGCCGGCGAAACCGATCAGTGGCACCGAACCGGCGAGTGCGGACTTGATCGTGCGCACCGCGTCCATCACGTAGCGCAGTTCGGTCTCCGGGTCGGGCACGCCCAGTGCGCGGATCGCCGCGGCGTCGCGTAGCGGGCGGTCGAACACCGGGCCCTCGCCCTCGACGAAGCGCAGGCCCAGGCCCATCGCGTCGGGCACGGTGAGGATGTCGGAGAACAGGATCGCCGCGTCCAGTCCGTAACGCGCCAGCGGTTGCAGCGTCACCTCGCAGCACAGCTCGGGATTGCGGCACAGGTCCATGAAGCCGCCGGCCCTGGCGCGCGTGGCGCGGTATTCCGGCAGGTAGCGCCCGGCCTGGCGCATCATCCACACCGGCGTGCGCGGCACCGGCTGGCGGCGCAGCGCGCGCAGGAACAGATCGTTCTCAGGCAAGGGCACGGGCAATCTCGTTCTGGATATCCAGCGCCGCAGCGGCGGGGTCGGCGGCATCGCGCACCGGACGGCCCACCACCAGGTAATCCGCCCCGGCGCGGATCGCGCGGGACGGTGTCATCACGCGTTTCTGGTCGCTGTCGCGGCGGTTGTCCAGCGGGCGGATGCCGGGCGTGACGCAGATCAGTTCGTGCGGCGCGTGTTTGCGCAGGGCCTCGACCTCCAGTCCCGACGACACCACGCCGTCGCAGCCGGCCTGCAACGCGCGCCGCGCACGCGACAGCACCAGTTCGGCAATGTTGCACTGGAAGCCGAGATCGTCGAGATCGCCCTGATCGAGGCTGGTCAGCGCCGTCACCGCCAGCACCTTGAGTTCGCCGGACTTGGCCTGCGCCGCCGCTTGCATCATCGCCTGGTTGCCGTGGATGGTGGCGAAACTGGCGCCGCGCTCCGACAGGTTGCGGATCGCGCGTGCCACGGTTTCCGGGATGTCGAAGAATTTCAGGTCGACGAACACCTTCTTGTCGCGCGCGCGCAGCCAGTCCAGCAGGCTGAAGAAGCCGGGCGCCATGCACAGTTCCAGGCCGATCTTGTAGAAGCTCACGCTGTCGCCGAGGCGCTTGACCAAGGCCTCGGCCAGCGCCGCTTCGGGCAGGTCGAGCGCGACGATCAGGCGATCGCGGGCGGGGATGTTCTTGTGCACGGTGGATTCCGTAGGACGATGATGCCGGGAGCATCATTTTACAGGGCAAGGCGCGGACGCACATGCACAGTCGTACTTAACGCAACGGATCAGTGCAACCAGGCGCGCAGGCGCGCATACAGATGGCGCAGCTTGAACGACAGCCAGCGCCGGCCGCTGATGACCGGAGGGCCGCCATCGTCGATTTCCTCGGCTTCGTGCGCTTCGGCAGGAGGCTTCCTGCGCCGGCCCGGGTTCGGCGCCGCGCCCTCTTGATCCTCCTCCTCCGGCCGTGTCTCGCCGCCGGCCCTGCATCGGGCTGCAGGGGGTTTCTGCATGGCGATCCAGCCGCTCAGGATGAAGCTCTGGGCTGGCCACAATGCGCGCGGGTCCAGCGACAGCGTGTAGGTAAATTGCTGGCCGGCCAGCTCCGGGACGGCGCCCCTGATCTCCAGCGCGAGATTCTTGAGCGCGTCGCTGTCGGCCGCCAGGCTGGCGAGCGCCGGTGCCAGGGTGCTCAGGGCCTGACGGTCCATGGTGAGCGCGGCGCGATACGACAGGCTCTGGCGGTCTGCAGTCTGGGTCGTACCCTGCAGCAGCAGGCTGGTCAGCAGCGTGCTCCCCGTGCCGGAGCCCGGTCTTGCCGGCGCTGAATACACCGGGCTGTCGCCGCTGTTGTCGGGCAGCGTTGCGGCATCGCGCACCGTCAGCATCAGACGTTCCAGCAGTGCCGCGCCGTCACCGCCCAGCGCATCGAGCAGGGCACCGACGATTCGCGCGGGTGCGCCGTCGCAGATGCCGCCCGTGGGCGCTTGCACCGATTGCGCCGCGGTGGTGCCAGGCTGAGACAGCCGGCCTGTATCGGTCTGCAGGCCGGCCCCGATACGCGCGCTATCCTGGCCGGAAACCGATCCGGACGCGTGCGTCGCCAGACCTGGTGTTGCCCCTGGAAAAGCGGATGAGGCCATCACGCGGATGGAGCCTGCGGTCGAGAGGATGCCGGCTGGGACGCTGGTTGCCTGGGCTGTGGATGGACTGGAAATGACGGATTGCGCAGCGGCAAGTGGCGGACCGGCCCCGACGCCAGGCGACAGTGCTGACGGTGCGAGTTCAGCACCCGGCCCCGGCGGCGCAGTGGACAGGCTGCCCGACGCGGGTCCGGCGCCCGTGGCCTGCGCAGGAGCCGCACTGTTTGTACTGGCGTTGATCAGCGCATTGACGAGCGCGCGCGCAGCTTCGGGTGCCGAAGGCGTCGCCAGCTGTGGCAACGGTGGCTGTGCCAGGGTCGAGAGGCTGACGCGATCCTGTGTCGTCAGTGGTGCGGCTGCGGCGGAGTGCTCCGAAAACGGGGCAGCGGGTGCTGCGGTCCCGCCGGCAGGCGCACGGATTGCGGACGCGGGTGGGAGTTCGATACGCATGACGGAGGCCGGGCCGGTTTTTCCGGTTATCGGCCGCCGTCTTGAAAGCTTTAGCGGGGTGCAGTCATTGCCGTTTGCGACAGGGCTGCATTGATCTTTTCGATGTTGGGCGCGCCGTGTGCCCTGAGTTCCTGCGCAAACAGCGCGATGCGCCATTCTTCCAGCAACCAGCGTGCCGGGTGGAAGGGATCAGGCAAGCGCGAACACAAGGCTTGCACCTGTCGCGTCAGTTCGGCGTCGCGCTGCGGCTTGTTGGCCAGGCGTTGTAGCCGCACATCGGCAGCCTTGAGATACACCGCGATGCGCGGCCACTGCGGTTCCGGCACTGCGGCGATGAAGCCGGGAGCGAACAGGCTGTCAATCTGTTGTTGCAGGTCGGCCAGCGATTCCGGCCACTGCGCACCGAGTGTGCGCAGCCGACGTTTTATTTCGGAGGCAGCCAGCAGCCAGTCGCAGACCTCGTCGAGTTGTTGCGCGGCCGTGCGGCCGAATTCGCCGCGTTGCATCAGCGTGCTGTTGAATTGCGCCTGGCTACGGATGGCTGAGGTGTCCCACGTCGCCATTGCCGCCCGTTCGGCGACCGCTTGCGCGAGTTGTTCAGCGCTGTACGGTGCGCCGACCAGCGCGAGTTTCAGACGGGCCTTCGCGGTTTTTGTCAGGTCGCGCATGCGGTCCGGCAGTTTCGACAGCAGCAGCGCGCGGCAGCCGGCACAGTGGGCGTTATCAGCGGCGTCCGGCGACTCGAACAGGCGCAGGGAAATGGTTTCACCCTCGCAGATCAGAGCCGGATAGGCACGTGTGCCATTGGCCAGTTCGACCTTGCCGGGCAGGTCGCCGAAGTCCCAGTCGCTGACGGTGGCACGAGTCCAGCGTTTGGCCGCAGCATCGTTGTCTGCCGCCTGCTTCAATGCCACGCGTGCGGGCCCGGTGTGCTTCTGCCGCAAGGCAGCGAGGTTATCGGCGGTGGCGATGATCCTGCCATCGTCCGCTTCGACCACCAGTTGCGGCCTGAGGTGCGTATCGAGCTTGGCGACGGAAAAATCCCCGGGCTCCAGCCGGACGCCGGTCATGGCGTGAAAGTGGCGGCAGATCGCGGCGACAAAATCGCCTTCGTCCGGCGACATGCGTGAGGTCAGCGCGGTGGCGTATTCGGCGGCGGGCGTGCAGTAGCGTCTCAGGTTTTGCGGCAGCGTGCGGATCAGGCCTTCGATGCGCGCCGCGCGCAATCCCGGCACCAGCCAGTCGAACGGGGTTTCGGGCAGCGCATACAACAGCGCCAGCGGAATGTGAAAACTGACGCCATCGGTGTCGGAGCCGGGATCGTGGCGATAGCTCAGGCGGATCTGGTGCCCGGCGATGTCCAGATGGTCGGGGAACAGCTGGGAGACATCGGCATCGGCGCCGGCGCGCAGGATGTCGGCTTCGGTCATCAGCAGCGCCGCGCCAAACTGGCGGTAGCCGGGTGCAGCCGCATCGCGCGGCGCGCTCTGGCGCAGCCAGTCCTTGAGCCCGGCGATGGTGCAGACGCCGGCCGGGATCCGTGCATCGTAGAACGCGTACAGCTGGTCTTCATCGGCCAGCAGGTCGGGGCGGCGCAGGCGGGTTTCCTTTTCGCGCACATCCTCGATCAGTGCGAGATTGCGCTTGAGGAAGTCGAGCTTGTTGGGGCAGTCGCCGCGCACCAGCGCTTCGAGAATGAAAATGCGCCGCGCCTCCACCGGTTCCAGTGAACCGTAGTGCCGTTGGCGCTTGAGCAGTTGCAGGCCGAACAGGCTCTGGTGTTCGGTGGCCGTTACTTCGCCGCGCTCCGGATTCCATTGCGGATGCGTCAGCGTGCGCTTGAGCAGATGCGCACCGACTTCGGCCAGCCACTCCGGTTCCACTGCGGCGTTAATGCGCGCGAACAGCTGGCTGGTCTGCGCCAGCTGCGCGCTCATCAACCATTGC
>DATMTG010000037.1:0-3732 GCA_035565075.1 Stenotrophobium sp. | reverse complement strand
GCATCGCATGACGGCGTACCTCAACGCGCTCGGCGTGATCTGCACCCTCGGCGCGGGCAAACCGGCCGTGGCCGAAGCGCTGTTTGCCGGTGACGACAGCGGTCTGCGCGACGAGTCCGGCTGGGCACCCGCGCGCGCACTGCCGCTGGGCGCGGTGCGCAAGCCGCTGCCGGCCGTGCCGGAAGCATTGGCGTCCACCCGCGACAACCGGGCGAACCGCCTGCTGCTGGCCGCCGCGCTGGAAATCGAAGGCGATATTCGCGCCGCCATCGCGCGCTTTGGCAGCACACGCATCGGCGTGGTGCTCGGCACCAGCACCACCGGCGTCGAGCGGGCCACCGGCGGCATCGGGCGCCTGCGCCAGGACGGCGCCTGGCCCGCGGATTACCGCTACTCGGACCAGGAGCTGGGCGCGCCTGCCGAATTCCTCGCCGAATGGCTCGACCTGTCCGGCCCCTGCTACGGCATTTCCACCGCCTGCACCTCGGGCGCCCGTGCGCTGATCAGCGCGCGGCGACTGCTGCAGATGGACCTGTGCGACGCGGTGCTGTGCGGCGGCGTCGACACGCTGGCACGGCTGCCGATCAATGGCTTCCTCTCGCTCGAAGCACTCGATGCCGCGCGCTGCGAACCGTTCTCGCGCAACCGCCGCGGCATCAACATCGGCGAAGCCGCCGCGCTGTTCCTGATGACTCGCGAAGCCGGCCCGGTCGCCCTGCTCGGCGGCGGTGCCAGTTCGGACGCGTATCACATGTCGTCGCCGGACCCCGCCGGCGCCGGCGCACAGCAGGCGATGCGCGCGGCGCTGGCCGATGCCGGACTGGATGCCGGCGAGATCGCCTATCTCAACCTGCACGGCACCGCCACCGAGCACAACGACCGCATGGAAAGCCGTGCGGTCGCTGCCGTTTTTCCGCAGGGCGTGCCCTGCTCGTCCAGCAAATCGCTGACCGGCCACACGTTGGCCGCGGCCGGTGCGCTGGAAGCGGCGTTCTGCTGGCTGAGCCTGACCGATGATGCCGGTGCACACCGGTTGCCGCCACACGTCTGGGATGGCGTCGCCGATCCCGAGCTGGCGCCGCTGTCCTTCACCCGAATCGGCGACCGCCTGCCGGCCAACCGTCCGCACCGGCTGATGAGCAACTCGTTCGCGTTCGGCGGCAACAACGCCAGCCTGATCCTGGGCCACGTCGCGACGACGGAGGGCGCAGCGTGACCTGGCCGATCGAATCACTGCTGCCGCACACTGGCGGGATGATCCTGCTGGACGCGGTGATCGAGGCCGAGGGAGAACGCATCGCCTGCCGCCGCACGGTACGTCCCGGCGGCCTGTTCGAGGATGCCGACGGCAACCTGCCCGCGTGGTGCGGCGTCGAGCTGATGGCGCAATGCGTGGCCGCCTGGTCCGGCTGGCAGGCGAAGCGCGAGCAGCGCCCGGTGCGGCTGGGCTTCCTGCTCGGCACGCGCCGCTATCAGTGCGACGTCGATGCGTTCGCCGCCGGCAGCGAACTCGTCATCGAGGCCGTGCGCTGTTTTCACGACGACGAGGGCATGGCAATGTTCGCCTGCCGCATCGACGCACCGGGTGCACATGCCGAAGCACGCCTGACCGTGTTCAGCCCGCCCGATCCCGATGCCTTTCTCGCTTCCACCGTACAGGGTCAAGACGCATGACTGAAACGATCCTCGTCACCGGTTCCAGCCGCGGCATCGGCCGCGCCATCGCCCTGCGGCTGGCCCGCGCCGGCTACGACCTGGTGCTGCATTGCCGCTCCCGTCGCGACGAGGCCGAGGCCGTACGCATGCAGGTGCAGGCACTGGGACGTGAGGCGCGCATCCTGCAATTCGACATCGCCGACCGCGCCGCCTGCGCCGAGGCGCTGACCGCCGACGTCACCGACCACGCGGCGTACTACGGCGTGGTCTGCAACGCCGGCCTCACCCGCGACGGCGCCTTTCCCGCGCTGACCGGCGACGACTGGGACAGCGTGCTGCGCACCAACCTGGACGGCTTCTACAACGTGTTGCACCCGCTGATCATGCCGATGATCCGCCGCCGCGCTGCCGGCCGCATCGTCTGCATCACCTCGGTGTCGGGGATCATCGGCAACCGTGGGCAAGTCAACTACAGCGCATCGAAGGCCGGCGTGATCGGCGCGGCCAAGGCGCTGGCGGTGGAACTGGCCAAGCGCAAGATCACCGTCAACTGCGTGGCGCCAGGCCTGATCGATACCGACATGCTGGACCCCGAGGTGCCCGTCGAAGAAATACTCGGCATGATCCCCGCCCAGCGCACCGGAACGCCCGACGAAGTCGCCGCCGCCGTGGAGTTCCTGCTCGGCGCGGACGCCGGCTACATCACCCGCCAGGTGCTGGCGGTCAACGGCGGGCTGTGCTGATTGAGGTCATTCACGTTTTTCGTGGCCCTCCGGCCGCATTCCACCAGCAAAGGAGATCAACTGCATGAAAGCGAAAACTCTCGGCCTGACCATCTTGCTGCTCGCCGCCGTACCCGGCCTGAGCCTGGCATCGGAAAAGGTGGTTCACCTGCCGTTTGACAGCGCCGTGGCCGCCGCGACACAAAGCGGAAAGCTCGACGGCAGCGTGAAGTTCTTCCTGGACGGCCACCGGCCTGCCGGCGCCAAGGTGGTGAATGACAACGTCACCATCAGCCGCAAGACCAACGCCTTCGGCAAGAAGGACCAGGAAAGCTGCGACTGGGTGCTGCAGGGCATCCTGATCTCGCTGCAGGGCGACGCCAAGCGCGTCGGTGCCAATGCGGTGATCGACATCGTCAGCAACTACAACAACACCGAATACCGCGACGCCCACGATTACGAATGCCACCGCGGTTTCCTGATGTCCGGTGTCGCCCTGAAGGCCAAGTTCGCCAAGATCAATCCCTGAACCAACCGCAGCGGCACCTTGCACGCGCCGCATCCGGGAGGGTGCGGCGCTGCGTTATGATTCATCGACAAGTCTTTCAAGGAACTCCGATGCGCCCCTTCCCTCTCGGCGAAGATATCGATCTGCTGCGCGAGTCCGTGCACGCCTTTGCGGAAAAGGAAATCGCCCCGCGCGCCGACCGCATCGATCGCGACAACCTTTTCCCCGCCGATCTGTGGCGCAAGTTCGGGGAGATGGGTTTGCTGGGCGTCACCGTGCCGGAGACCTATGGCGGCAGCGGCCTGGGCTTCCTCGCGCACATGGTCGCGATGGAGGAAATCTCGCGCGCGTCCGGATCGGTCGGCCTGTCCTACGGCGCGCACTCCAACCTGTGCCTCAACAACATCTACCACAACGGCAACGAGGCGCAGCGGCAGAAATACCTGCCCAGGCTGTGCAGCGGCGAGCATGTCGGTGCGCTGGCGATGAGCGAGCCCGGCGCCGGCTCCGACGTGGTCGGCTCGATGAGCTGCAAGGCCGAGCTGCGCGGCGACGTATGGGTGGCCAACGGCAACAAGATGTGGATCACCAACGGACCGGATGCCGACGTGCTGCTGGTCTACATGCGCACCGCGCCGCGCACCGCCGGCAGCCGCTGCATGACTGCCTTCATCGTCGAAAAAGGCATGAAGGGTTTCAGCACGGCGCAGAAGCTGGACAAGCTCGGCATGCGCGGTTCCAACACCTGCGAGCTGGTGTTCGACAATTGCGAGATCCCGGCCGAGAACATCGACGGCGAGGTCAACGAAGGCGTGCGCGTGTTGATGAACGGGCTGGACACCGAGC
>DATMTG010000036.1:0-8269 GCA_035565075.1 Stenotrophobium sp. | reverse complement strand
TATAACAGCATTTTATCGTAAGACGGGCACAGCGGGTGGCTGATTGGAGACGCATGGAGGCTGCCTCTTGACCAAGGCCTATATCGGGCTCGGCGCCAACCTGGGCGATCCGCCCGCACAACTGCGTCGGGCGTTGCAGGCGATAGCAACCGTGCCGGGCGTGCGGTTGCTGGCGCAGTCGCGTTTGTACCGCAGCGACGCCATCGGCGTTGCGAACCAGCCGGATTACTGCAACGCCGCGTGCATGGTGGAAACGCAACTGGCGCCGGAACCATTGTTCGAGCAACTGGTTGCGATCGAACGTGCCGCAGGGCGCGTCCGCGATGGTACCCGCTGGGGACCGCGCGTGCTGGACCTGGATCTGCTGCACTACGAAGGCGTGAGCTGCGATACGCCTCGCCTGCGCCTGCCGCATGCCGAACTCGCGCGGCGCAATTTCGTGCTGGTGCCGCTGCAGGAAATCGCGCCAACGCTGGTTCTCCCGGAGCTTGGGCCCATCGCCGGTCTGGTCGACGCTGCGGGCGACACCGGCCTGTCGCTCTGGCCGGAAAAATCCGGATGAAACGGCTGGTCGTTTTGCTATAGTCACGCCGCCTTTACGCCAGCCTCCGAACGCATGGAACCGAGCAAGCCCGTCAACATCGCAGAATTGCAGCGCATGCGCGCGGCCGGCGAGAAGATCGCCTGCCTGACCGCGTATGACGCCAGCTTCGCCATGCTCGAGGATCGTGCCGGCGTCGACCTGATCCTGGTCGGCGATTCGCTGGGCATGGTCATGCAGGGCGGCAACACGACGACGCCGGTGACGGTCGACGATATCGTCTATCACTCTCGCTGCGTGGCGCCGCATCTCAAGCGCGCTTTCCTCGTCGCCGATCTGCCGTTCCTGTCCTACGCCACGCTCGAGCGCGCGCTCGATGCCTCGCAGCGCATGATGCAGGAAGGCGGCGCCAAGATGGTCAAGCTCGAAGGCGGCCGCGAGCAGGCCAGCATCGTCGAGTATCTGGCGGTGCGCGGCGTGCCCGTGTGCGCGCATCTGGGTCTGAGGCCGCAGTTCATTCACAAGATGGGCGCGTTCAAGGTGCAAGGGCGGGATGACCAGGCCGCCGAAGCGATGCTGCACGACGCCAGGGTGCTGACCGAAGCCGGGGCCGACCTGCTGGTGCTGGAGTGCGTGCCCTCCAGCCTCGGCCGCCGCATCGCGGAAGTTTCGCGGGCGCCGGTCATCGGCATCGGGGCCGGCGCCGAGGTACATGGCCAGATCCTGGTGCTGCAGGACATCCTGAATATCTCGCCGATGGTGACGCTGGGGCGGACCCCGCGGTTCGTGAAGAATTACATGGTCCAGGGGGGCGATATCGAAGGCGCGGTCGCGGCTTATGTCCGCGAGGTGAAATCCGGTGTCTACCCGGCGCCGGAGCACTGCTTCGGTGACGCCGCGCTGCCGCGCCCGCAAGAATCCGAACGTATTCCCGTGCGATTGCCGGCATCGGGCCGGTCGCGGCCGCGCAAGTAGCCGGCGGCAGGAATTCCCCATTCAGACACTGCACGACATTGCCGAGTTGCGCGCTCAGCTCAATGTCTGGCGCAGGGCGGGGCAGCGCATCGCTCTGGTGCCGACCATGGGCAACCTGCATCGCGGTCATCTGGAACTGGTGCGACGCGGGCGTGAGGTCGCCGATCGCGTCGTCTCCAGCGTATTCGTCAATCCCCTGCAGTTCGGCCCGAACGAGGACTTCGGCCGCTACCCGCGCTCGCTCGAGCAGGACCAGGCGGCGTTGACGCAGGCGGGTGCGGATCTACTGCTGGCGCCCTCGGCCAGGGAGATCTACCCGCGCGGCATGGATGGATTGGCGCGGGTCAGCGTACCGGAGATTTCCAACATCCTCTGCGGTCATTTTCGTCCCGGCCATTTCGATGGCGTGGCGACGGTGGTCAATATCCTGTTCAACCTGGTGCAGCCGGAAGTCGCGCTGTTCGGCGAGAAGGATTACCAGCAGCTGTTCATCCTGCGGCGGATGGCGGCCGACCTGCACATCCCGGTCGAAATCATCGGTGTGGCCACCGAGCGCGAGCCGGATGGGTTGGCACTGTCGTCGCGTAACCAGTACCTGAGCGCCGAGGAGCGTCAGCGCGCGCCCGAGCTGTACGCAACGCTGCGCGAAGTCGCGCAGAAACTGCAATCGGGACGACGCGATTTTTCCGCACTGTGCTACGCCGGCATCAAGCGGCTCGAAGCCAGCCAGTTCCGCCCGCAGTATCTCGAGGTCCGGGCGCCCGACCTGAGCGCCGCCAGCCGCGCTGACCACGAGTTCGTGATCCTCGTGGCCGCGTATCTGGGCAAGACGCGCCTGATCGACAACATCAGCGTTCGCGCCTGAAGGTTTGAACGACGGGCAAAATCGACTAAACTATGGCCTCCAAATCGCCTGGCGACACCTGTCGCAGGTGACGGGCGCATGTCTTTTTGGGCCGCCCGCTATTCTGAAACCCTGATCGTCCGGTGCATGTCTTTGTGGGCCACCGGCTTTCACACCCCAGGAATAAGCCATGCAGCTCAATATCTTAAAGTGCAAACTTCATCGCGCTTGCGTGACGCACGCCGAGCTCGACTACGAAGGATCATGCGCTATCGACAAGCGCTTGCTGGAACTGGCGGGCATCCACGAGTTCGAGCAGATCTACATCTACAACGTCACCAATGGCGAGCGTTTCGTGACGTACGCGATCCTGGCCGAACCCGGTTCGGGGGTCATCTCGATCAATGGCGCGGCTGCGCACAAGGCGCGTGTCGGCGACCGCATCATCATCTGCGCATACGCCGGCATGGATGAAAAGGAACTGCGCGCGCACAAGCCGCGTCTGGTGTACCTGGATGCCAGCAACAAGGTCACGGGCTCGGCCAACACCATCGCGATGCAGGCGGCCTGATCCGTGCCGGCCGGCGCATGAGCCGGATTCAGGCGTGGTTTCCGACGCTGGTCTATAGCGAGCGCCTGCTCGCCAGGGGCGGGCTGGCGTTCAACCGCGAGCTGCTGCGCGAATGCCGGCAGATTCGCGATTACGACCGCGCCGGCGTCCGCTGGTCGCGCAAGAACTATCCCGGCGGCTACACCAGCTATGGTTCGATGGACCGGCTGCACTGCTTTTCCTCCACCTTCGACCAGCTGCGCGGCAGGATCGACCGGCATGTGCGCAACTATGCGCGCGCGCTGGAGTGGGATCTGCAGGACGGCAGGCTGGCCATGACCGATTGCTGGATCAACATCATGCCGCCGGGCTGTGCGCACAGCTTCCACCTGCATCCGCAGGCGGTGGTCAGCGGCACGTATTACGTGCAGACGCCGAGGGGTTGCCCGGGGTTGAAGCTGGAGGATCCCCGCCTGTCGCGGCTCATGGCCGCGCCGTCACGCCTCGCGCATGCGGCACCCGGGCAACAGGCGCATGTCAGCTATCCCGCACAGGCCGGACGGCTGATCCTGTTTGAAAGCTGGCTGCGGCACGAAGTGCCCGCTAATCTAACGGCTGGAGAGCGCATCAGTATCAGTTTCAATTATCACTGGTTCGTCTAAATACAGCATTCCCGGTCAACGCCGGCAGGATCGGTCAGTCCCTTCATGTCCAAGCTCATCAACAGCGCCGCATGGCAGGCGTTGCAGTCCCATGCCCAGGCGATGCGCGGCGCGACCATCGCCGACCTGTTTGCGGCCGATTCGCAGCGCGCCGGGACTTTTTCATGCGACGCGGCGGGGCTGCACCTGGATTATTCGAAGCAGCGCGTGACCGCAAGCACGCTTGCGCTGCTGTTCAAGCTCGCTGGCCAGCAGCATCTCGAGCAATGGCGGCAGCGGCTGTTTTCCGGGGAGGTGGTCAACACCACGGAGCACCGTGCCGCAGGGCACGTGGCGCTGCGCGCACCGGCCGGAGCGGTGATCGAGATCGGCGGCGAAAACGTCGTGCCCGCCGTGCAGGGCGTGCTGGATCGCATGTGCGCCTTTGCCGAGCAGGTGCGCTGCGGGGACTGGCGCGGCTACAGCGGCAAGCGCATCACCGACCTCGTCAACATCGGCATCGGCGGTTCGGACCTCGGGCCGCGCATGGTTTGCGACGCGCTGTCGCCGCTGGCCGACGGGCCGCGCACGCATTTCGTGTCCAATGTCGACGGCATCCAGGTTTCGGAGTTGTTCGAGATCTTGAGCCCGGAGACGACGCTCTGGGTCGTGACCTCCAAGACTTTCACCACGCAGGAGACCATGGCCAACGCGCACACGGCGCGTGAATGGTTCCTGCGCAGCGCCGATGAGAAAGCCATTGCCCGGCATTTCGTCGCGGTCTCGACCAATCTTCCCCAGGTCAGGGCATTCGGCATCGCCGCCGAAAACATTTTCGGTTTCTGGGACTGGGTCGGGGGTCGCTACTCGCTGTGGTCGGCGGTGGGGCTGCCCATCGTCGTGGCCATCGGCGCCGAACGGTTCCGCGAACTGCTGGCCGGTGCGCATGCGATGGACCGGCATTTCCTGCAGGCGCCGATGCCGCAGAACCTGCCGGTCCTGATGGGACTGCTGGCGGTCTGGAATAATAATTTCCTGAACTGCGCCAGCCATTACATCGCGCCCTATGCGCAGAAGCTGCTGCATTTCACCGCGTGGCTGCAGCAACTGGAAATGGAGTCCAACGGCAAGGGCGTCGACCGCCAGGGCCGCGCGGTGGACTACGCGACGACGCCTTCGCTGTGGGGCGATGTCGGCACCAACGGTCAGCATGCCTTTTTCCAGATGCTGCACCAGGGGCCGGCGGTGCACTCGGTGGATTTCATCCTGCCCGTCGCCTCCGACCACGGCCTGCTGCAGCAGCACCGCATCCTGCTGGCCAACTGCCTGGCGCAGAGCGCGGCGCTGATGCTGGGCAAGAGCGCCGAGGATGTCTCCGTCGAACTGCAGGCGCGCGGCCTGAGCGGTGCCGAGCTGGCGGCGGCGGTTCCGCCCCGCGTGTTCAGCGGCAATCGTCCCAGCAACACCCTGCTGTTGCCGCGCCTGGATGCCTATCATCTGGGTGTATTGCTGGCGCTGTACGAGCACCGCACGTTCGTGCAGAGCGTGATCTGGAACATCAATCCCTTCGACCAATGGGGCGTCGAGCTGGGCAAGCAGCTGGCCAGCAAAGTGCTGGACGCCATGAATGGCGCCGACCTGCCGCTCGACGGGTCTACGCAGGCTTTGCTGAAACGCCTGGGCTGACCGCGTGCCGGGCAAGCGCCCAGGTCACGTGCTCGCGCACGATTTCATCCGGATCGTCCTGGCGTGAAGCGAGCGCGGCGATGACTGCCGGCGTGGCGGGCGCATTGCCCAGCGCCACGGCAAGGTTACGCAACCAGCCGGCATAGCCGGCACGGCGCAGCGCCATGCCTTCGGTATTGCGCTGCCATTCGTCCTCGCTCCACGCAAAAAGGTCGACGAGGGCGGCACTGTCGAGCCCGTGCCGCGGCGCGAAATCGGTCTCCGTCGTGGTCTGCGCATAGCGGTTCCAGGGGCACACCAGCTGGCAGTCATCGCAACCGAAAATCCGGTTGCCGATCATCGGCCGCAGTTCCAGCGGGATGGGGCCGCGATTTTCGATGGTGAGATATGAAATGCAGCGGCGTGCGTCCAGGCGATATGGGCCGACGATGGCCTGGGTCGGGCAGACCTTGATGCAGGCGGTGCACTTGCCGCACTCGTTCTCGGCGCGGGGCGCCGCATCGGGCTGCAGGCGCAGGTCGGTGAAGATTTCGCCGAGGAAAAACCACGAGCCGGCATTGCGGTTGAGCAGCAGCGTGTTCTTGCCGATCCAGCCCAGGTGCGCGTTGCGCGCCAGCGCCTTTTCCAGGGCCGGTGCGCTGTCGGAAAAAACCCGGTAGCCGTGCGGGCCGATGGCGGTCTCGATGCGCCGGGCCAGTTTCTGCAGGCGCGAGCGCATCAGCTTGTGGTAGTCGCGGCCCAGCGCGTAGCGCGAGATGTAGGCGAGTTCGGGATTGCGCAAGACCCGTTCCGCACGTTCCGCGTGTGGGCGATAGTCGAGACGCGCCGAGATGACGCTGACGGTACCGGGCTGGAGGTTTGCCGGATGCTCGCGCAGCGGCAGTCCGCGCTGCATGTAGTCCATGCTGCCATGCAGGCCCTCGGCCAGCCAGCTGCGCAGATGCGACAGATCGTCATCGAGGGCGAGTTCGGCGACACCGGCGTCGGCAAAGCCCAGTTCCAGCGCCCAGGCGCGGATGTCTGCGGCAGACAGTTCGAGTGCGGGCAGGGAGCGGGTCACGAATATAATGGACGCATGATGACGCAGGATATTGCTCGCGGATTGTATTCGGTTGCGCAGGTGCGCGAGCTGGATCGGCGTGCGATGGCCTCCGGTATCGCCGGATACCAGTTGATGCAGCGGGCAGCCGCAGCCTGCTGGCGTGCATTGCAGGAGCGCTGGCCCGACGCGCGACGGATCCATGTGTTCTGCGGGTCCGGCAACAATGGCGGCGATGGTTTCGAGATCGCGCGGCTGGCCTTGTCGGCCGGTCGCAGCGTGCAGGTGAGCCAGGTGGGGGAAGCTCCGAAAAGTGGCGATGCCCTGACCGCATTGGCCGCCTGGCAGGCCGCAGGCGGGCAGGTGGGCGCCGCGCGGATTGCGGATGCGGAGGTGATCGTCGATGCGATCTTTGGCATCGGCCTGTCACGCGAGGTGACGGGTGCGGCGCGCGAGGCCATCATCGCCATCAACACGGCGCATGAATCCGGTGCCGGCGTTCTGGCGGTGGACGTGCCATCGGGGCTGGATGCCGACCGCGGCTGTGCGCTGGGAGTGCAGGTGCATGCGGACCTGACGGTAACGTTCATCGCCGACAAACCGGGGCTGCATGCCGGCAATCCGGGCGTCGGGCAGGTGCGGGTGGCCGATCTCGACATTCCGCGAGCCCTGCGCGAGGGCGTGCAGGCGCCGCTGCAACGGCTGCATGAAACCGATCTGAAGCGGTGGCTGCCTGCGCGACCCGTCGATGCGCACAAGGGCCGCAACGGACATGTCCTGCTGGTGGGAGGCAACCACGGCATGGCCGGCGCAATCCTGCTGGCGGCCCGCGCCGCGCTGCGGTCGGGCGCTGGCCTGGTGAGCGTGGCAACGCGGCCGCGGCATGCTGTTGCGTTGACGGCGGCGCAGCCGGAGTTGATGTGCCATGGCGTGGAGCAGGCCGGCGACTTGTTGCCGTTGCTGCAGCGTGCCGACACGGTCGCCATCGGCCCCGGACTCGGGCAGGACGACTGGAGCCGCCGGGTCCATGCGGCCGTCCTGCAAAGCGACCTGCCGCAGGTGGTGGATGCCGACGCGCTCAACCTGCTGGCAGACGCGCCGGTGCGCCATGCGCACTGGGTGCTGACGCCGCATCCGGGGGAGGCAGCGCGCCTGCTGGCCTGCAGTACGGCGGTCATCCAGCAGGATCGTTTTGGCGCGGTCGCGCAGCTGCAGGAACGCTATGGCGGCGTGGTCGTGCTCAAGGGCGCGGGCAGCCTGATCCAGGGCGCAAGCCAGGGGCTCTGTTCTTATGGCAACCCCGGCATGGCCGTGGGCGGCATGGGCGATGTCCTTACCGGCGTCATCGCCGGGTTCATCGCGCAGGGCCTGTCGCTCGGGGATGCGGCCTGTGCGGGCGTGCTGGCGCATGCCCTCGCCGGCGATCGCGCTGCCAAGGCCGGGCAGCGCGGTCTGCTGCCTGAAGATGTGATCAGCGAACTGCGCGGCGTGGTCAATCCATGAAGCTGTTTCTCAAGGATGCCGATGCCACCGCGGCGGCCGGGTCTGCGCTGGCGCTGGCACTGGAGGCACGCCGCGGGGCGGTGATTTATCTGCGGGGCGAACTGGGTGCGGGCAAGACCACGCTGGCCCGCGGGTTTCTCAGGGCCCTGGGAGTGGCCGGTGCGATTCGCAGCCCCACTTACACCCTGATGGAAATCTATAATGTCCGGCTGCGCGACGTGCTGCACATGGACTGCTACCGGCTCGCTGATCCCCTTGAGTTGCAGAACCTCGGCCTGGCCGATTACCCGTCCGAGCAGACGCTGTGGCTGGTCGAGTGGCCGGAAAAAGGGGTGGGTGTCCTGCCGATGGCCGATATCGTGATTGGAATCGAGCGGACGGAGAACGGCAGGAACCTCCTGCTCAGCGGACTTTCTGAAGGCGAGGCCAAGGCATTTCAGGCCCACTTAGCGCATGGACTGTGTACTTAACCTTAATAACATCTGCTATC
>DATMTG010000035.1:0-4245 GCA_035565075.1 Stenotrophobium sp. | reverse complement strand
GTCGGTTGCGAATGGAACCCGCGCGCTCCTGAAAACCTATGGTCTGCGTGCGGTGCAGGACCAGCGCTATAGCAGCAACACATCCGACTTCAGCACGCTGATCTCCCAGATGAAGTCCTCGCGACCCGACGCGATCCTGGTCGCCGGCCATGAAACCGAGGTGCTGAATTTCATTCGCCAGGCGAAGAGCCTGAATTTGAGCGCCAAGCTGTCTTCGTTCACGGTGGGTGTGCCGACCGCGGACTTCCGCAAGGCGCTCGGCAAGGACGCCGATGGCGCGTTCGGCATGACGCCCTGGTTGCCGTCGCCAGCCGACAAGGACGAATACTTCGGGGATGCGGCCAGTTTCGCCAGCGCCTATACCAAGCGGTTCGGGTACGCACCGGATTACCACGCCGCGTCGGCCGTGGCCGATGTCGAGGCATTCGTGAAGGCCATTACCGCAGCCAACTCGCTGGATCCGAAGGCGGTACGGAACCAGATCGCCAAGGTGAACTTCAACAGCCTCTATGGTCGCATCGCGTTCAACGCGCAAGGGCAGATCAACCTCCCGCAAACGGTGATTCAGGTGCAGAGCGGCAACGTTGTGCCGATCTACAACGCGAGCGGCTTCCTCGCCAAACCCCTGTACCCGGTTGCGGCTTCGGATCAACGCTGATGGTGTCTGCCAAGGTTCCGCTGCCCTGACCGGCGCGGACCCTGGCTTTTTCTGGCGCCGCCGCAGGTTTCTGCGGTCACCTCCCGGCGCGCCGGCCCCATCAATTTTTGTCAAAGGCGGTTCGCCTAATCACTATGCATTTGCTCTTGCAAATTCTCGCCAACGGGGTTCTGCTCGGCGGCCTGTATGCGCTGATGGCCCTGGGCCTGGCGCTCGTATGGGGTGTCCTGAATATCGTGAATCTGGCGCACGGCTCGCTCATCATGCTGGGCGCGTATTCCGGGTACTACCTGTTCACCAAACTCGGCATTGACCCGTTCGTGGCGCTCCCCATCTCGATGGTCGCGCTTTTTTGTGCCGGCTTTCTGATTCAGCGCAATATCCTGAATCTGATCGCACGCGCACCGATGTTCAATACGTTGCTGATCACCTTCGGCATCGATGTGGTGCTGACGTATCTCGCGCAAATGTTCTTTAGCGCGGACTTTCGCACCACCAATCCATCCTATGCAGGTGACCACTTCAACTGGCTTGGCATGACGCTGCCGCTGGTGCGCGTACTGGCCTGCGGCATTGCACTGGCGCTCACCGTCGCGCTCTGGCTGTTTCTGGGACGCACGCGGGTGGGCCGGGCGATTCGCGCGACCGCCCAGAACCTGGGAGCCTCCCGCCTGTACGGGGTCGAGCCACGCCTGATCTATGCGCTGACCTTCGGACTGGGCGCGGCCCTGGCGGGCGCCGCCGGGGACTTGTATGGCGTCGTGTCGCAGATCAACCCGTATATCGGGGCGACGCTGACGGCCAAATCTTTCGCGATCGCCATCATCGGCGGACTCGAGAGTCCGCTGGGCGTGGTGGTGGGCGGCATGTTTCTGGGGATTGTCGAATCGCTGACCGCACTCTACGTGGGTCCCACCTACGTCGATGTGGCCAGCTTCGGGATTCTCGTGCTGGTGCTGGTGTTCCGTCCAACCGGCATTTTGGGAGCAACGACATGACGGCCCGTTCTGGATTGATCGCTGCGCTGGTCGTCGCCGCGCTGCTGGCATTCGTGCCGTGGCTGGCGTCCCCCGTGCTGGTGCAGTTCGGCATCACCACGCTGCTGCTGGCCACGCTGGCGCAGGGGTGGAACATCATCGGTGGCTACACCGGTTATGCGTCGTTCGGTAACTCGGTGTTCTACGGTCTCGGCAGCTATGGCACGGCTATCGCGATGGTGCAGTGGCATTTGCCGTTCGGGATTGGTCTGGTGTTCGGTGTCGTGCTGGCGGTGGCCTTTGCGCTGCTGCTCGGTCTGCCGGTATTGCGCCTGCGCGGCCATTACTTCGCCATCGCGACGCTCGCCCTGGCACAGGTCATGACCGCCATCGTCTCGAATCTGCCAATCGCGGGTCGCAATGTCGGACTCGTTCTGCCGCTGCTGAACGGCGACAAACTGTTCTACGAACTCGCCCTCGCCCTGCTGGTGCTGGCGACGCTGGCCGTGTTCTGGCTCTCGCGCAGCCGCTTCGGGTTCGGCCTGATCGCGATTCGCGAGAACGAGGACGCCGCTGCATCGATGGGCATCAATACGACGCTCTACAAGGTCCTCGCATTCGCGCTGGCCGGCATCTTCAGCGCACTGGCCGGCGGTATCCACGCCTACTGGATCACCTTCATCGACCCGGTCAGCGCATTCGACATCAGCCTGAATGTGAAGATGATCATCATGGCGGTATTCGGTGGGCCGGGATCAATCCTCGGGCCGACGATCGGCGCCTTCGTGCTGTCGGCCGTCTCCGAGGTGCTGTCCACCGAGGTGTCGAGCATTGCCAGCCTGTTCTTCGGCGCGGTGGTGATCGTCGCGGTCGTGTTCATGCCGCGCGGCCTGTCGGACCTGGTGCGGCGCATCAGGAAAGCCGGCTGGAGCTACTTCAGCGAAAACGTGAAGGCACACCGTCTATGAACAATACTCCCATTCTGGAAGTGCGCGACCTGACTCGCCGATTCGGCGGACTGGTGGCCGTCAATCAGGTGAATTTCAGCCTGCACCACGGCGAGACGCTGGGCTTGATCGGGCCCAATGGCGCCGGCAAGACGACCTTGATCAGCCTGATCAGCGGCACTACCGCGCCCAGCACCGGCGACATCTTCTTCGAAGGCGTTTCCGTCAAGAACGATTCGGCCTTCCGGCGCGCTCGCCGGGGCATCGGCCGAACGTTCCAGATCATGAAGCCGTTCCCGGGGTTGACGGTGCTCGATAACGTTGCCGTCGACGCGCTGTTCGGCACGGCGTCCTCGGGCAAGAGCCTGCACACAGCGCGCGAGGAAGCCCGCGAGTGGCTGCAATTGATGGATCTGGGCAAGCGTGCCGGTCAGCGGGCGGACGAACTGGGCGGGCCCGATCGCAAGCGCCTGGAACTGGCCAAGGCAATGGCCATGAAGCCCCGGCTGCTGCTGCTCGATGAGGTGATGGCCGGCCTGAATCACGTGGAGATCGACGAAGTGATCGACGCGATCAAGAAGGTGCGCTCAAGCGGCATCACCGTGCTGGTCATCGAACACGTGATCAAGGCGATCAAGAGCCTGTCGGATCGCCTGCTGGTGTTGCACCACGGCCAGCAGATCATCGAGGGGACACCGGCTGAAGTACTGGCCGATCCGCGGGTTATTGAAGCCTATCTTGGACGGCGGCGAGCATGAATGATATTTTGTTGAAAGTCGAAGGTCTGCACGCCGGTTACGGCATCATGCCGGTATTGCGCAGTCTCGACCTGACCGTGAGGCGGGGAGAAATTGTCGCGATCGTCGGCAGCAACGGGGCCGGCAAGACGACGCTCCTGCGCGTACTCTCGCGCATGCTCGGCAGCACCGGCACCATCGAGCTGGACGGCCAGACCCTGAACGGACTGACGCCGGACCAGGCGTTCTCGCGGGGGCTCGTGCAGGTTCCGGAGGGCCGTCAGTTGTTCGATCAGATGACGGTCGAAGAAAATCTGCTCATGGGCGCCTACCGGCGCCGCGACAAGACGCAGATCGCCGCGGAACTGGAGCACGTGTATGGACTATTCCCGCGCATGCACGAGCGCCGGCAACAACGGGCCGGCAGCATGTCCGGTGGCGAGCAACAGATGTGCGCCATGGGACGCGCGCTGATGGCGCGGCCCAAGCTTTTGATGGTGGACGAGATGAGTCTGGGTCTGGCGCCGGTGGTGGTGGATCAACTGCTCGATGTGCTCTCGGCGATCCGCAGGCAGGGCGTGACGGTGTTGCTGGTGGAGCAGGACGTGTTTGCCGCGTTGCAGGTCGCCGATCGCGGCTACGTGCTGGAACTGGGCGAGGTCACACGCACCGGGACCGCTCAGGAGCTGGCCGAAGATCCCGAGGTCAAGCGCGCCTATCTGGGTATCTGACGCGCCGCCGCTGTGGGCCGACCTCGTTAACGTACACCAGGAGAGATCATGGCTTCGATCAGAAAGGGAAATATCACGGACGGCATACCAAATCACCCGCAGCTCCATGAGCTTTTCATGCTGATCGTTTCAGGCGATCAGCTTGTCGTAGCTGAGGGAGAGGACAACGCCACACCCTATGTAATCGTCGCTGCC
>DATMTG010000034.1:0-12313 GCA_035565075.1 Stenotrophobium sp. | reverse complement strand
AGAGCGGGTGGCGTCAACCCCAACAAGCGAGGATGTCTGAAATGACCGTGAACCCGATCCGCCACGACTGGCGCAGGGAAGAAGTGCAGGCGCTGTTCGCGCTGCCGTTCAACGATCTGCTGTTCCAGGCGCACAGCGTGCATCGTGCGCATCACCAGCCGAACACCGTGCAGCTGTCAACGCTGCTGTCGATCAAGACCGGCGCGTGTCCCGAGGATTGCGCCTACTGCCCGCAGTCGGTGCGCTACGACACCGGCCTGCAAAAGGAGCCGCTGATGGAAGTGGCGGCGGTGGTGGACGCCGCGCGCGAGGCCAGGGCCAACGGCGCGACACGGTTCTGCATGGGCGCGGCATGGCGCTCGCCCAAGGATCGCGATCTCGACAAGGTCGAGGCGATGGTGCGCGAGGTCAAGGCGCTGGGGCTGGAAACCTGCTTGACGCTGGGCATGCTGCAGGAGAATCAGGCGCAGCGTCTGGCCGACGCCGGCCTCGATTACTACAACCACAATCTCGACACCTCGCCGGAGTTTTACGACAAGATCATCACCACCCGCACCTACGAGGACCGCCTCGACACGCTGGCCAACGTGCGCAAGGTCGGGGTCAAGGTCTGCTGCGGCGGCATCGTCGGCATGGGTGAGCAGGAAACCGACCGCGCCGAACTGCTGCGCACGCTGGCCAACCTGCCGGAGCATCCGGAAAGCGTGCCGATCAACAACCTCGTGCAGGTCGCCGGCACGCCGCTGCAAGGCCAGGAAGAGCTCAATCCGATTGAATTCGTGCGCAGCATCGCGGTGGCGCGCATCCTCATGCCGCAATCGAAAGTGCGCCTGTCCGCCGGTCGCACCGCGATGAGCGACGAGATGCAGGCGCTGTGTTTCTTCGCCGGCGCCAGCTCGATTTTCTACGGTGAAAAACTGCTGACCACGCACAACCCGCAGAACGACAAGGACCGTGCGCTGTTCCGGCGGCTCGGCATCCAGGCCGAAGGCGCGGCGATGCCCGAGGCTGCGCCGGCGCAGGGTGCAGGCGTTCACGCGCAGTCGCAGTCCTGCTGCCACGGGTGATGAGCGCCAGCGCGCCCGCACACGCGTCTGCCGTTTCGCGTCCCGGCCTCGACGAGCGTCTTGGCCGCGAACTGGTCCGTCTCCGCGAGGCGCAGCTGTACCGCGTGCGCCGCATCATCGACGGCGCGCACGGCGTCGACATCGAGGTCGATGGCCAGCGTTGCCTGAATTTCTGCAGCAACGACTATCTCGGCCTGGCCGCCGATCCGCGCGTGGCCGAGGCTGCGCGCAGGACCTTGAGCGCCAGCGGCACGGGCAGCGGTGCGTCGGCACTGGTCTCCGGCTACAACGCCGAGCACGCGCGTCTCGAAGAAGAGCTTGCGGAGTTCGTGAAGCGTCCTCGCGTGCTGCTGTTTTCGTCTGGCTGGGCGGCAAACCTCGGCGTACTGCGTGCAGTGCTCACGCGCGACGACAGGTTGATCGCCGATGAGCTCAACCACGCCTCGCTGATCGATGGCGGACGCCTGTCGGGCGCACGGTATGTGCGGGTCGCGCACTGCGACCTGAGTGCGTACCAACAGGCGCTATGCGCGGTACAAGCGGCGGACGACCGCAGGCAGGAGACACTGGTGGTCACGGACAGCGTGTTCAGCATGGATGGCGATGTCGCACCCCTGCCGGAGTTGTCGCGACTGTGCACCGAACATGGCGCGGCGCTGATGGTCGACGATGCGCATGGCTTTTGCGTGTCGCCGTCCCCCGTCCCCCGCATCCCGTCCCCGGAGATCTACGTCGCGACGCTGGGAAAGGCGCTGGGCGCATCCGGGGCTTTCGTTGCCGGCTCCGAAAATCTCATCGAGTACCTGATCCAGCGCGCGCGCAGCTGGATTTTTTCCACCGCACCGCCGCCGGCCATCGCCGCTGCCGCGCGCGCTGCGCTGCGCATCGTGCAGGCCGAACCGCAGCGTCGCGCTGCGCTGTTTGCCAACGTGCGGCAGTTTCGCGCCGGCGCGGCGCAGCTCGGCATCCCGCTCGGCGCGTCCGCCAGCCCGATCCAGCCGCTGGTGATCGGCGATGAAACGCGCGCGCTGGGCCTGTCGAAATTTCTCCGCGAACGCGGCTGCTGGGTCGCCGCGATCCGCCCGCCAACGGTGCCGCGCGGCACTTCGCGTCTGCGCATCACGCTCTCCGCGTCGCATGCGCCGGCGCAGATCGAGCGCCTGCTGCAGGCGCTGGCCGACGGCCTGCGCCAGTTGCCGGGGCCTGCGCCATGATCGTGCAGGGCATCTCGCTGTTCGGCGCGTTGTTGATTCTGCTGGCATTCGCGCTGCAACAGCGTGGTTACTGGGCGCCGGATGATCGCGTCTACCTGTGGTGCAACTTCATCGGCGGCGGCATCCTGGCAACGGTAGCGTGGCTCGGTGCGCAGTGGGGTTTCCTGCTGATGGAAGGCGTGTGGACGCTGGTGAGCCTGCACAGCCTGCTGCGCAGAAAAGTGGTGCCGGCATGAACGCCCGGACTATCTTCGTCACGGGGACGGATACGGAAATCGGCAAGACGCACATTTGCTGCGCGCTGCTGCGGCAGTTGCGCGCCGCAGGACACACGGCCTGCGGCTACAAGCCGGTCGCCTCCGGCTGCGAGCAGACGCCGCAGGGGCTGCGCAACGACGACGCGCTGGCGCTGCAGCGCGCGGCCGCCGGCAAGCTGACGTATGCGCAGATCAACCCCTATGCGTTTGCGCCTGCCATCGCGCCGCACCTGGCGGCAAAGGCGGCGGCGTTGCGCATCAAAACCACGGTGCTCGATGAAGCGCATGCGCGGCTTGTGCAGGCCCATGACATCGTCGTGATCGAAGGCGCCGGCGGCTGGCTGGTGCCGCTCAACGACGACATCAGCTTTGCCGGCTGGGTCGCGCAGCACGACTGGCCGGTGCTGCTGGTGGTGGGCATGCGGCTGGGGTGCATCAACCACGCGCTGCTGTCGGCGGAGTCGATCCAGCGGCGCACCCGGCTGCTGGGCTGGGTGGCCAATGTGCTGCCGCCGGAGATGCCGGAACTGCACGGCAACATCGAGTCGCTGAAGCAGCGCATGCCGGCGCCGCTGCTGGGCGTGATGCCGGCGGGCGCGGACGCACCGCTGGACCTGTCGCTGCTGCTCAGCCGTAGCCGGGAACTCCCAGAAACTCCGGACGCTGAGGCACCCTGATCAGGCGGAACGTGTCGTAGCCCTGGCTGTCGAGCACGTCCAGCAGGTGCTGGTACTCGGAATCGCTCACGAAAATCTTGCGCGCCAGGATCCAGGCATCGTCTTTTTGCGGATCGCCGACGACCGCGTATTGATAGTCCGGGTCGACATAGAGAATCAGCAGTTCTTCCGACATTGGCCAGCTGAACTCCATCGACCAGCGCGCGTTGCTTTGCCGGTCTTCGACCCTGGCGATGCCGTGATTGGTGTAGAGCGAGTGCTTGAAATCGTGCGCATGCGCCGAGTAGACCGCATCGACCTTGTCGTCACCGATGCGGCGGTAGTCGAAGTAACTGCCGACCATGCCGCGCTCCATGCGGTTGTGCGCGCTGGCGATGATGTACCAGCGGCCCATGTAGCGATCGAGATCGACATGCGTGGCCAGTTTCTGCGGCACGGCGGCACGCGGATTGAGATTGGCCATCTTTGCCGCGCAGCCGCCCAGCGCCAGCAGACCCGCCAGCAGCAATGGGGCGGCCTTATGGCGTCTTGTGGCCCCAGACTTGGTGGACCCGGGCATCGCGGCCGCAGGAATGACGGTAATAGGCATAGCGCAACGGGTTCTTCTTGTAGTAGTCCTGATGATAATCCTCGGCCGGCCAGAATGTCGTGGCGGGCAGGATCAGGGTGACGATCGGTGCCGCAAGCTTACCGGATTTGTCGATGCGGTCGCGCGAGGCGATGGCGGCCTGATGCTGCGCCTCGTCGTGATAGAAAATCGCGGTGCGGTACTGCGGGCCGCGATCGCAGAACTGGCCGCCGCCGTCGGTCGGGTCGACGTGATGCCAGAAGTAATCCAGCACCTGGTCGTAGCTGAGCTTGCGCGTGTCGTAGGTCAGTTCCACCGATTCGAAATGCCCGGTCTGGTGATCGGAGACCTGTTCGTAGGTCGGGTGTTGCTCCTTGCCGCCGGTGTAGCCGGCGGTCACCGAGATCACCCCCGGCAGTTCCTCGAAATCCGATTGCATGCACCAGAAGCAGCCGCCGGCGA
Organism: Stenotrophobium sp.; assembly: GCA_035565075.1. Classification (GTDB taxonomy): domain Bacteria; phylum Pseudomonadota; class Gammaproteobacteria; order Nevskiales; family Nevskiaceae; genus Stenotrophobium. The sequence continues at coordinate 8,068 of DATMTG010000034.1, read as the reverse complement.
AGGTGGCGACAGCGGTGTGCGCTGCGGCGGCCGTCGCCGGCGCGGCGCTGGCGATGCTGGCGCTGAACATCAGGATCAGGCTGGGAAAAAGGATTTTCATGTTCAGCCCCTCGGTGCCGGCAGCGTTTCGGTGGCAGGGACGAAATGCAGGGCCAGGCCGTTGTTGCAGTAGCGCAGGCCGGTCGGCTGCGGGCCGTCGTCGAAGCGATGGCCCTGATGGCCGCCGCAGCGCGCGCAGTGGTATTCGGTACGGGTCTCGAAGATCAGCCGGTGATCGACGCGCGTGGCGACGGCATCGGGCAGCACGGTGAAGAAGCTCGGCCAGCCGGTGCCGCTGTCGAATTTCATCGCGGATTTGAACAAGGGGTTATAGCAGGCGGCGCAAGTGAATGTGCCTTCGCGGTGCTCGTTGTTCAGCGGGCTGCTGTTGGGGGCTTCGGTGTCTTCGTGGAACAGGACGCCGTAAGCGGCCGGACTCACCAGGGTTTTCCAGAAGCCGGCGGGCTTGCGAAGGGTGCCGAGCAGGGCGGTATCCGCATCGGCGGCGCCGGCGATGCGCGGCACCAGGGGCAGGGCGGCGAGCAATTGGATGAAATGTCTGCGTTTCATGGTGACTCCGGATCGAGGGGGCAGGTATTGGACGACGCCCGGTGTCGTTTGTTACGCGTGGACGCCCCGATCCGATGCGGCAGCCCTGCGCTATTGCCGGTGCAGCACGCGGTAGACGCCCATGCCGGCCAGCATCGCGACGACGAACAGGGCGATCAGCGGCACGCCGCTGACCAGTCCGGCGAAGCCGGGACCGGGGCAGATGCCGACCATGCCCCAGCCGATGCCGAAAATCGCCGCGCCGGCGATCAGCCGACGGTCGATTGCGGTCGTCGCCGGCAGCCGGAAGCGCGGTTCCAGCAGCGGCCGCTCGCGCCGCAGCACCAGGGGAAACAGCGGCAGGCCAACCAGCACCGCGCCGCCCATGACGAAGGCCAGCGTCGGGTCCCAGTGGCCGGCGACATCGAGAAAACCAATGACGCGGGCGGGGTCGATCATGCTCGACATCGCCAGGCCGAGGCCGAACAGGATGCTGCTGGCGATGACACCGAGATAGCGGTTCATGGCGAGACTCCGAGAACATGGCGGATGACGAACACGGTGACGCCGGCGCAGAACATGAAGATCAGCACCGCTGCCAGCGAGCGCGGCGAGCGCCGCGACAGGCCGCAGACGCCGTGACCGCTGGTGCAGCCGTTGCCGAGCCGCGTGCCGTAGCCGACCAGCAGCCCGCCGAGCAGGGTCAGGCCGACGCCGGCCTGCGGTTCGATCTTCAGGGGGTGGCCGCTGAGCGCGATCCACAGCAGCGCGCCGAGCATCAGGCCGGCGACGAACAGCAGGCGCCACAGGCGCTCGCCGCTGGGGGCGCCGAACAGGCCGCCGCTGATGCCGCTGATGCCGGCGATGCGGCCGTTGCTCCAGAGCAACAGCACCGAGGCCAGGCCGATGAGAATGCCGCCAGCGAGGGCGGGCAGATATTCGTACAGATTGAAGTTCATGAAATCACTCCACAGGCAAGATTGGCGGGGATGGCGATATCCATCAGCTTGGGGTCGGGCAGGTGCAGGCTGTTCATCAGGGCGATGTACTCTTCGACGGACCCGATCTGGAGACGCGGGTTGTGGCGTCGCTCTTCATCGATGCTGCTGGAGGTCCAGCCCTTGTAGTCGTGCGCCGGGTAGACCGCGGTGTCGCCCGGCAGCTTGAGCAGCTTGTTGAACAGGCTGTCGTATTGCTGGCGTGCGTCGCCGTTCTGGAAATCGGTGCGGCCGGTGCCGCGGATCAGCAGCGTGTCGCCGGTGAAAACCCGTGGCACATCGCCGTTTTCGAGTACGAAACTGTAGGAATCGTCGGTGTGTCCCGGAGTGTACAGCGCACGCAGCGCCACGCCGCCGATACCGATGTGCTCGCCATCGCGGATGCGCGAACTCGCGCACTCGGTTCTGGCCTGTGCGCCGATGCTGCTTTCGCAGCCGGTCTGCTTGCGCAACTCGCCCAGTGCGGTGATGTGGTCGGCATGGACATGGCTGTCCAGCGCGCGCTGCAGGCGCAAGTCCAGTTCGCGCAGCAGTTGCAGATAGGCCGGGATATGGTCCGCGACCGGGTCCAGCAGCAGCGCCTGCCCCCGGTCGGCCAGGAGATAGGTGTAGGTGCTGGACGTGGCGTCGAACAGTTGCCGGAAAATCATGGTCTGAGCCTCCATAGTTCCACCACAAACATGCCTGCGCCCGTGGCTGCCAGCATCACTGCGAACGCTTTTTGCAGGGTCATGCCGGACAGCCTGGGCGCCAGCAGGCGGCCGGCGGCCATCCCCAGCAGGCCGCCTCCGGCAAACAGCAGCGTCACATGACCGGGCAGATGCCCGTCGAGTGCGGCGCTGATGTTGCCGGAGAGTGCGATCAGCGTGATCACCAGCAGCGAGGTCGCCACCGCGTTCTGGATCGGCAGGCGCGTCGCCATGATCAGCGCCGGCACGATCAGGAACCCGCCGCCGACACCGAAGAAGCCCGACAACAGGCCGGTGGCCGCACCGCTGCCGATCAGAACGACCGCGCAGGGCGTGGTCATGTGCAATTCCCCGCCGGCCAGTGCGCAGACTGCCTGCACATCGACGTTGCTGGCCGACAGGTTCATGCGCACCGCGTTCGCTTCTTCCGGATGCCGGCGGATGCGCGACCACATCAAGCCGGCAATGACCAGCGCCAGCACGGCAAACCCCAGGGTCAGCGCCCACGCCGGTGCCCGTGCCGCGGCCTCGATCCCCAGCGGTGCCGTGACGAAACCGGCGGCGGCGAAAATCAGTCCGGCGCGCCAGACCACCAGTTTTGCGCGGCAGGCGAGCAGCGTGCCGAGTGCGGCCATCAGGCCGACGGCGAACAGCGAGCCGCGGGCGGCGTCCTGGGGCGTTTGCAGCAAGGCGTAGAACAGCAGCGGAAACGCGAACAGCGAGCCGCCGCCACCGGTCAATCCCAGCGCGGCGCCGACCGCGACGCCCAGCAGCGGTGCCAGCAGGCTCATCCGTATTTCACCAGCAGTTTGGCGACCCGCGAGAGCTCGGCGGGGGTTTCGTGTGCGGCCTGTTCCAGGGCACAGCTCAGGATCTGGTAGAAGGTCTTGTCCAGCGCCTTGCGCGCGGCAGCGGTCTGCTGGGCAACCGCCTCGCAGCTTTCATTGCGCTCGATCATGGCCTGCACGCCGCGCAACTGGCCTTCGATGCGTTTGAGGCGGACCAGGATTTCGTGACGATGGTCGATGTGCTGTGTCATGTCATTTCCATTGATGCCATACCCCGTATAGTATATTTCCCTTTGCGGTCGGACCGCAGCCCGGAAAGGTTCTTTGCCCAAGCCGAATGGGTGCACTACAATCCGGCTGCTTCGCGACACGGCCATGACGGATTCTCAGGAAACCAGCTTGGTAATCCAGCCCAATGCTTCTCTGGGTGTGGCGCAGGCGTGGATTTTCATGGTGGGAATCAGTGTTGTAACCTTGGCCATTGCGGGTTTTTTCGCTTGGCTGGGGTTCTGGCCGATCCTGCTGTATGCCGTTCTGGAGCTTGCGGTGCTGGCCCTGGCGATCGTGCATGCGCTGCGCGGCAACCGTTACCGGGAGCGGTTGGGGTTTGAAGGCGAGGTGCTGCGCGTCGAGTTCGGCATGGTCGGACAGGCGCCGCGGATGAGGCTGGAGATGTCGCGGGTCTGGACGCAGGTGCGGGTGCAGCCTGGCTGGCACCGCAACGATCCGACGCGGTTGTTGCTGACATGTTACGGGCAGACGCTGGAGATTGGCCGCTGTCTGACCGATGAGGAGCGTGGACGCTTGTGTGCACGCATCAAGGAATTATTGAGGCCCGCCTGGCGTGTGGGCATTGCGGACGCAGGGTCCGCCGCTGAATTGCCTTTGGGAGATTCGTGATGTCGAAGATGAGTGGGCTGCTCCGGGGATGGCTGACGCGCTGCACGGCGCTTCTGGGTGGGCTTGCGACGATGACCGCCGCGCACGCCGAGGGGCTGTCCTACGACGGGGCCAAGTGGAACATGCCCCAGGGCGTCAGCGTCATCAGCCACGAAGTCTACGACATGCACATGCTCGCGTTTTATGTGTGCTGCGCGATCGGCGTCCTGGTGTTCGGCGTCATGTTCTACTCGATCTTCGCGCATCGCCGCTCGAAGCACCCGAAGCCGGCGGATTTCCATGAATCCACCACCATCGAAATCATCTGGACCATCATCCCGTTCATCATCCTGATCGGACTGGCCGTGCCCGCGGCCGGCACGCTGATCAAGATGGAAGACTCCAGCCATTCCGCCATGACGGTGAAGGTCACCGGATTCCAGTGGAAGTGGCATTACGAGTACGCGGGGCAGGGCGTGTCGTTCTACAGCACGCTGGCGGCGGATTCCAACAAGGCGCGCCAGCTGGGCTCGGGCATCGACCCCAACACCGTGCCGAACTACCTGGTGGACGTCGATCATCCGCTGGTGCTGCCGATCGGCGAGAAAATCCGCTTCCTGATCACCGGCAATGATGTCATTCATGCCTGGTGGGTGCCGGACTTTGCGATCAAGAAGGACGCGATTCCCGGCTATGTCAACGAAGCCTGGGTCAATATCCAGGTGCCCGGCACCTATCGCGGCGTCTGCGCCGAACTGTGCGGGCGCGATCACGGTTTCATGCCGATCGTGGTCAAGGCAGTGCCGAAAGCCGAATACGAAGCCTGGCTGACGCAGGAGAAAGCTGCCGAGGCCGCAGGCAATTCGCAGGCCGATGTGCCGGTGCCGGTTGCCGGAGCTGCAACTGCAACCACAGCTACAGCTACAGCCGCAACTGAGGCCGCACCCGCACCGGCGACGCCGGCCGCCCCTGCCGCTGCCGCCGGCAAGGACATGAGCAAGGCCGACCTGATCGCTGCGGGCGCCAAGGTCTATGCCGCCAACTGCCAGGCTTGCCATCAGGCCAGCGGTGAAGGCATGCCCCCGAATTTCCCGGCGCTCAAGGGCAGCAAGATCGCCACCGGCCCGGTCGCCGGACATATCGAACAGATCCTGAACGGCAAGAAGATCATGCCGCCGTTCCGGCAGCTGTCTGATACCGATATCGCCGCGGTCGCCACCTACGAACGTAATTCGTGGGGTAACGATGCGGGCATCGTCCAGCCCTCGCAGGTCGCGGCCCTGCGCAAGTAAGCACCGAACGGATTCCAGGAGTTAGTCATGGCTCACGCACACGATCACACACACGGTTCTGACCACGGACACGACCACGCGCACGACGAACATGCGCATCATGGTCCCGACAAGGGGATCATGCGCTGGATCAAGACCACCAATCACAAGGACCTGGGAACGCTGTACCTGTTCTTCTCGTTCACCATGTTCTTTATCGGCGGCCTGATGTCGCTGGTGATCCGTGCCGAGCTGTTCCATCCGGGACTGCAATTCGTGCAGCCGGAATTCTTCAACCAGATGACCACCATGCATGCGCTGGTGATGATCTTCGGCGGCATCATGCCCGGCTTCGTCGGCCTCGCGAACTGGATGGTGCCGATGATGATCGGCTGCTCCGACCTGGCATTGCCGCGCGTCAACAACTGGGGTTTCTGGCTGCTGCCGTTTGCATTTGCCATGCTGCTGTCGACGCTGTTCCTGCCGGGCGGCGCGCCCGCCGGCGGCTGGACCATGTATCCGCCCCTGATCCTGCAGACCGGCGCGGCATTCCCGCTGCTGATTTTCGCCGTGCACATGATGGGTATCTCCTCCATCACCGGAGCGATCAACGTCGTCGTGACGATTCTCAACATGCGCGCTCCCGGCATGACGCTGCTGAAAATGCCGATGTTCGTGTGGACCTGGCTGATCACCGCCTACCTGTTGATCGCGGTGATGCCGGTGCTTGCGGGTGCCGTCACCATGCTGCTGACCGACAAGTACTTCGGTACCAGCTTCTTCTCTGCGGCCGGCGGCGGCGATCCGGTGATGTACCAGCACATCTTCTGGTTCTTCGGGCATCCCGAGGTTTACATCATGATCTTGCCGGCGTTCGGCATCATCAGCACGATCATCCCGACCTTTGCCCGCAAGAAACTGTTCGGTTACGACTCGATGGTCTACGCGGTGGCGGCGATCGCCTTCCTGTCGTTCATCGTCTGGGCGCACCACATGTTCACGGTCGGCATGCCGGTGACGGCCGAGCTGTTCTTCATGTTCGCGACCATGCTGATCTCGGTGCCGACCGGCGTGAAGGTATTCAACTGGCTGGCGACGATGTGGCGAGGTTCGATGACCTACGAGACGCCGATGCTGTTCGCCATTGCCTTCGTGTTCCTGTTCACCATCGGCGGCTTCTCCGGCTTGATGCTGGCGCTGGTCCCGGCCGACTTCCAGTACCAGGACACCTACTTCGTCGTTGCCCACTTCCACTACGTGCTGGTGCCGGGCGCGGTATTTTCGATCATCGCCGCGGTGTATTACTGGATCCCGAAGTGGACCGGGCGCATGTATAACGAGCACTGGGGCAAGATTCACTTCTGGATGTCGGCGATCTTCATCAACGTGCTGTTCTTCCCGCAGCATTTTCTCGGACTCGCCGGCATGCAGCGCCGCGTGCCGGATTACAACGTCGCCTTCACCGATTTCAACGAGATCTCGTCGATCGGCGCCTTCGTGTTCTTCCTGACCCAGTTCATCTTCATCATCAACATGCTGGCCTGCTGCTTCGGCTGGTTCGGCCGCAAGCGCGACCTGCCGGCGCGGGTGTGGGAAGGCGCGCGCGGCTTCGAGTGGACGGTGCCTTCGCCGGCGCCGTATCACACCTTCGAAGACCAGGTGGAACTGCCCGACTACGAGCTGTCGATGGGCGGAAACGGCGAGCACGCACACTAGGAGGAAGCGGCTGGTCGCGCAGGTTGATGCGCGGCGGGCGGGAACAAGGCATGAATGACAGCGACAAGGAACTGGCCCGGCGCAACATCAGGACGGCCCTGCTGTTGGGATTGGTGGCGCTGGGCTTCCTGGTCGCATTCATCATCGTGGTCGTACACAAATAGGCTTCCGAGACCGGTCGCCATCGACTGGCGCGTACCAACATTGATTCATCAAGGCGTCAATAGAGGAAAATGAAATGGCAACAAATGCCGCCAATCAGAGCAGTCGCTATTTTGTGCCGGCCCCCAGCGCCTGGCCGTTCATCCTGACCATCGCACTGCTGACGATCGTCTACAGCGTCGGAGCCTGGCTGGAAGAACGCCAGTTGCCGACCAACGCCATGATCATCTGCGGCGTGGCGCTGCTGCTCTACATCGTGTTCCGCTGGATTCGCGACGTCGTGCTCGAGAGCGAAGGCGCGCGCTACAACGCGCAGGTCGATCGCACGTTCCGCTGGGGCATGACCTGGTTCATCTTCTCGGAGGTGATGTTCTTCGGCGCATTCTTCGGCGCGCTGTTCTATACCCGCGAACTCTCGGTGCCCTGGCTGGGCGGACTGGGCAGCAAGGTCATGACCAACGTCACCCTGTGGCCCGGTTTCGAGGCCGGTTGGCCGAGCAACGGTCCCGGCGCAGTCGGCGGCTCATTCGGCACCATGCCGGCGTTCGGCATTCCGCTGATCAATACCATCCTGCTGCTGTCTTCGGGTGTCACCATCACGATGGCGCACCATGCGCTCAAGGCCGGCAAGCGCCCGCTCACGGTGCTGTGGATGATCGCGACGGTGGCTTTCGGCGCCGGGTTCCTCTTCTGCCAGGCGCACGAGTACATCGAGGCCTACACCAAGCTCAACCTGACGCTGCACTCGGGCGTCTACGGGTCGACCTTCTTCATGCTGACCGGTTTCCACGGTCTGCACGTGACGCTGGGCACGATCATGCTGATCATCATCACCCTGCGCCTGATGGCCGGGCACTTCAAGCCGGACAGCCATTTCGGCTTTGAAGGCGTGGCCTGGTACTGGCACTTCGTCGACGTCGTATGGCTCTGCCTGTTCGTCGTCGTCTACTGGCTCTGAACGCGCGGGCCGGTCATGC
>DATMTG010000033.1:0-2890 GCA_035565075.1 Stenotrophobium sp. | reverse complement strand
CAACGCCCAGGCGGATCTGATCGCCCGAGAGAAAGGCGGCGCGGCGATTGCCAGCTTGCAAGCGGGCCGTATCAACGAGCTCAACATCCTGGCGTCGAACATCGAGGACGACTCCAGCAATACCACGCGCTTTCTGGTCATCGGCAAGCAGGATCCCACGCCGACCGACGGGGATATCACATCGATCGTGCTTTCCGCACACCGCAATCTGCCGGGCGCGTTGTTCAAGCTGCTCAAGCCGTTCGCCGATGCCGGGCTCGACATGAACCGCATCGAATCGCGGCCGATGAAAAACGCGGCGGTGCAGGATTATTTCTTTTTCATCGATTTCAACGGGCACGCCCAGCAGGAGCATGTGAAAAAAGTGCTGGACGAGGTGCGCGGCAACGCAGCATTCTTCAAAATCCTGGGTTCCTACCCGCGAGCGGTGATGTGATGAGTCAGCCCCTGTATAAAAATGCCCTGGCCGGCGTCCTGTCGCTGGAGGCCTATACCCCGGGCATGCCGATCGACGAATTGCAGCGCAAGCTGGGCGTGTCGGATGCGGTCAAGCTTTCGTCCAACGAGAATCCGCTGGGCATGAGCCCGCGCGTGCGCGAGGCGGTCGCGGCCGCGGTTGCCGGCACCGATCTGGCGCGGTATCCGGACGGCAGCGGGTTCCGCCTGAAGCGGAAGCTGGCGGTCGTGCATGACATCGCGACCGAGCGCATCACGCTGGGCAATGGTTCCAACGACATCATCGAATTGCTTGGCCGTGTCTACCTCGGTCCGGGCCGCAAGGCGATGTTCTCCGCGCACGCCTTCGCGGTGTATTCGATCATTGCGCAGGCGCAGGATGCCGAAGCGGTGGTGGTGCCGGCGCGCCCGCTGAGCGATACGATGCCGCTCGGGCATGACCTCGACGCTTTTGCCAGCCGGCTGAAGGACGATGTCTCGCTGGTTTTCATTGCCAATCCGAACAATCCGACCGGAACCTGGCTGGAGCCCGGCGAAATCGAAGCGTTCATGCGCAAGGTTCCCACCGATGTGATCGTCGCGCTCGACGAGGCCTACAACGAATACATGGACCCGGCGCTGCGCTGCGATTCGCGCGCACTGCTGGAGCAATTTCCAAATCTGGTGGTGTTCCGCACCTTCTCCAAGGCCTACGGCCTTGCCGGGCTGCGCGCCGGCTACGCCTTGTCCAGCGCCGGCATGGCCGACCTGCTCAATCGCGTGCGCCAGCCATTCAACAACAACAGCCTTGCGCTGCTGGCTGCCGAGGTGGCGCTCGAAGACCAGGAGCACGTCAATCGCTCGGTGGCCCTCAACCTGCGCGAGCGTTCGCGGCTCGCAGCCGCGCTGGCTGCAATGGGCTTGCAGGTGCTGCCGTCGCAGGCCAATTTTCTTGCGATCGGGTTCAATCGTGACGCCGGGCCGGTGCACCAGGCGTTGCTGGCGCGAGGCATCATCGTGCGGCCGGTGGCGTCCTATGACATGCCGCAGTTCCTGCGCGTGAGCATCGGCACCGAGAGCGAGAACGATCGTTTCCTCGCGGCACTGCACGATATCCTCAAGACGTGATCCAGAAACTTGCCGTCATCGGACTGGGACTGATCGGCGGATCGCTGGCCCGCGACCTGCGCGCCAGCGGCTTTGCGAAATCGATCGCCGGGTTCGATCTGGATGCCGGGCAGGTCGATGCGGCGTTGCAGCTGGGCGTCATCGATACGGCCGGACGCACCGCGGCTGAGGCGGTGACCGATGCCGACATGGTGGTGGTGGCGGTGCCGGTACTGCACACCGCCGATGCCCTGCGCGAATTGCTGCCGGGGCTTTCGCAGGGCGCCACGGTCACCGATGTTGGCAGTACCAAGCAATCGGTGCTGCGCGATATCGGCCGCGTTTGCGGCGCCCTGCCGCCCTGGTTCGTCGCCGGTCACCCGATTGCGGGAACGGAGAAAAGCGGCGTCGCCAATTCCCTGACCGGATTGTTCAAGGGGCATCGCGTGATCCTGACGCCGCATGCCGCTCAGGACGCACAGGCGCAGGCCCGTGTCGCAGCGATGTGGCAGTCCGCCGGCGCACGCGTCGTGCAGATGAATCCGGACCAGCACGACCAGATATTCGCGGCGACCTCGCATCTGCCGCATCTGCTGGCTTACAGCTATGTCGACATGCTCGACCGGCTCGATGCGCAGCACGAAATCTTTCCCAATGCCGGTGGCGGTTTCCGCGATTTCACGCGCATCGCCTCGTCGTCTCCGCAGATGTGGCACGACGTGGTCCGCGCCAACAAGGACAGCGTCAGCACACTGCTCGGCAAACAGATCGACGAACTGCAAATCCTGCGGCAGATGATCGAGCAGGAGCGCTGGGACGAGGTCTACCAATTGTTCCGGCGTGCGCGCGCTGCGCGTGAGCGGTATCTGGCAAAAATCGAATGAGCACCGACGCTGATGCGAGCGTTGCATCCCTGCCCAATCCCAGAATGAACCATGACTGAAGTCAGTTTTACCGCCCTGCCGGGCGGACGCCTTGCCGGACAACTGCGGGTGCCCGGCGACAAATCCATCTCGCATCGGGCCGTGATGCTGGGGTCGCTGGCGGAAGGGATCACAGAAGTGCAGGGTTTCCTGACCGGCGAAGACTGCCTGGCGACCATGAAGGCATTTCAGGCCATGGGCGTGCACATCGAGAAAACAGGTCCGACTGCGCTCAGGATCACTGGTGCCGGCAAGGCCGGCCTGTCTGCGCCGTCGTCCGCACTGGACCTGGGCAATTCCGGGACGTCCATGCGGCTGATGGCCGGGCTGATGTCGGCGCAGGGATTTGCGTCCACGCTGACCGGCGACGCCTCGCTGTCGCGCCGGCCGATGGCGCGCGTGGTGGAACCGCTGCGCCTGATGGG
>DATMTG010000032.1:0-4873 GCA_035565075.1 Stenotrophobium sp. | reverse complement strand
CACGGAGCGGGTCCGGCTGAAAATGTCCCAGCACCGCCGTAACCTCCAGCGCGACGCCGCTGCGCACACCGCACGGGTCGCTTGCGCATGAAACAGAAAAATCTCGCAGACCCGGCAGCGGACAGCACCGAGGTTGCGGCCGTCGATCTGGGCTCGAACAGTTTTCACATGCTGGTGGCGCGCAGCAACGGTCACGACCTGCAGGTGATCGACCGCCTGCGCGAGCCGGTCCGCCTCGCCGCCGGCCTCGATCCCGACAAGCGCCTGCGCGCCGACACCCAGGCCCGCGCACTGGCCTGCCTGCAGCGCTTCGGCCAGCGCCTGCGCGGCATCCCCGCCGACCGCGTTCGCGCCGTCGGCACCAACACCATGCGCCGCCTGCGTCGCGGCAGCGACTTCATGGCCGCGGCCGAAATCGCGCTCGGCCACGACATCGAGGTCATCTCCGGTGTCGAGGAAGCGCGGATGGTCTATGCCGGCGTGACCCAGGGCATGGGCAGCGAATCGCCGCGCCGGCTGATCGTCGACATCGGCGGCGGCAGCACCGAAGTGATCATCGGCGAAGGCAGCCGGCCGCGGCTGATGGAATCGGTATCGCTGGGCTGCGTGGTGCACAACCAGCGCTTCTTCGACAACGGCGACATCAGCCGCGGCCAGTTCCGCAAGGCGCGCCTGAGCGCACGCATGGAACTGGAGTTCCTCGAACGCCGCTACCGCAAGGCCGGCTGGGACATCGCCATCGGCTCGTCCGGCACCGTCCGCGGCGCCTGGCGCGTGATGATGGAACAGGGCTGGTGCGAACAGGCCATGACCCGCGAGGGACTGGAGAAGGTCATCGACCTGGTGATCGCACGCGGCGACACCGGCAAGCTCGACTTCCCCGCCCTGCGCGAGGACCGGCGGCCGGTGTTCGCCGGCGGGCTCGCGGTGCTGGCCGGCGTGTTCGACGCCCTGCAGATCGAGCGCATGGAGACCTCGGAGCGGGCGCTGCGCGACGGCCTGATCTACGACCTGCTCGGGCGCCTCAGCAATCAGGACGTCCGTGCCGAATCGGTCGCGGCGATGGCTGCGCGCTACGACGTCGACCTGCGTCACGCGCAGAAAGTCGAACACACCGCGCTGGCGATTCTCGAACAGACCGCCGCGAACTGGGAGCTGGATCCCAAAATCTCGGCGCGGCTGCTGGGCTGGGCCGCGCGGCTGCATGAAATCGGCCTGGTCATCGCGCACACCGCCAGTCACAAGCACGGCGAATACATCCTCAAGCACTGCGATCTGCAGGGTTTCTCGCAGACCGACCAGAAACTGCTGGCGGCGCTGGTGCGCGTGCATCGCGGCAAGTTCGCGCTGGCCGCGTTCGATGAACTGCCCAGCCTCTGGGTGGAACCGCTGCGGCGCCTGGCGATGATTTTCCGCCTCGCGGTGCTGCTGCACCGCGCTCGCATGCCGGAGTTCGATCCGCCGGTCCGCGTCGTCGCCGGGCGCCGCTCGCTGGAAATCAGCTTCGGCCAGAGCGGCTGGCTGGCGCAGCATCCGCTGACCTTGGCCGATCTCGAGCGCGAAGCCGACTATCTCAAGGCCATTGAGGTCAAGCTCAAAGTGACCTAAGTTGCGGCCATGCGACGCCTCGCCTGCCTGCTGCTGATGATGACCTGCCTGCCCGCCCTGGCCGGCACGGTCTACCGCTACGTCGACAAGAACGGCGAAGTGCATTTCACCGACCATCCGCCCAGCGGCCACGCGCAGCCGTTCAGGCTGGAGCAGGATCTCGGCCTTGCGCACGACCCGCGGGCCGCCTCGCCGCCGCTGCGATCGCCGCCGTTCGGCGTGCGCTTCAACACGCCGTCGCCCGGCCAGGCGTATCCCGCCGCCGGCGACATCCGGGTCTCGGTCAGCGTCATGCCGGGACTGGCCAAGGGCTTCGGCATCGTTTTCCGGGTGGATGGCCAGCCGCAGAACCGCAAGCCGGTGCCCGATATCCGCACCGTGCTCAAAGGCATCCCTGCCGGCACGCATGAAATCACCGCCGCGCTGATCGGTCCGCTCGGCATGGAGCTGGCGCGCTCGGCACCGATCAGCATCCACGTCGGCCCCGCGGCCGCACCGATGACGGTTTCGCGCACCGTCGACACCGGCTTGCGCTAATCTGGCCACCACCCCTCGCAGCTGGCGCGCTTCTTGCGTATAGCAACCCATGATGACCGCAACTTCCGCCAGCGTCCGGCCCGAGGCCATCCTCGACGGCCTGTCCACCAGCGTCGTCTGCCTCGACCACGAGCTGCGGATCACGGCGCTCAACGCCGCCTGCGAGAGCGTGTTCGGCGTCAGCCGCCGGCACGCGCTGGGCGCGCGGCTGCCTGACGGCCTGCCGCACTTCGCGCACCTGCAGGAACGCCTGCAGCAGGCGCTGGCGTCCGGCGCCGGCTTCATCGACCGCGAGCTGCCGTTGCAGCGCCCCGGCGACAGCCCGATCACGGTCGATTGCACGGTCACGCCGACGCTGGCCGAGGGCCGTGCGGGCCTGCTGCTCGAAGTCATGCCGCTGGACCGGCTGCTGCGCATCTCGCGCGACGAACTGCTGATGGCGCAACACCAGGCCAGCCGCGAACTGATCCGCGGCGTGGCGCACGAAATCAAGAACCCGCTCGGCGGCATCCGCGGCGCGGCGCAGCTGCTGGAGCGCGAATTCCCCGACTCGCAGCACCGCGAATACACCCGCGTCATCATCCGCGAGGTCGATCGCCTGCAAGGACTGGTCAACCGCATGCTCGGCCCCAACCGCGCGCCGGAGAACAGCCAGTTCAACATCCACGAGGTGCTGGAGCACGTGCGGCAACTGGTGCAGGCCGAAGCGCCCGGCACGGTGCGTTTCCTGCGCGACTACGATCCCTCGATTCCCGAAATCCTCGCCGACCGCGGCCAGCTGATCCAGGCCACGCTCAACCTCGTGCGCAATGCCTTGCAGGCGATCGCCGACGACGGCCAGATCGTGCTGCGCACGCGCACGCGCCGCCAGAGCACCATCGGCAGCGTCCGCCACAAGCTTGCGGTACAGATCGACATCGAAGACAGCGGGCCCGGCATCGCGCCCGCGCTGCTGGAAAAGATCTTCTACCCGATGGTCACCACCCGCGCCGAAGGCACCGGCCTCGGGCTGCCGATCGCGCAGTACCTGATCCACAGCCATCGCGGCCTGATCGAATGCCGTTCGCAACCGGGCTGCACCGTGTTTTCCATCCTGCTGCCTCTGGAGTCGCCATGACACTGACTGTCTGGGTCGTCGACGACGACGAGTCCATCCGCTGGGTGCTGGAGAAATCGCTGGCTCGCGCGGGCATGACCGCGCGCTGCTTTCCCGGCACCGCCGAGCTGCTCGACGCGCTCAGCGACGGCACGCCCGATGTGCTGCTCTCGGACATCCGCATGCCCGGCGTCAACGGACTGGAACTGATGGCGCGCGTGCGCGCCGCGCAGCCGCAACTGCCGGTCATCATCATGACCGCGCACTCCGATCTCGACGCCGCCATCGCGGCCTACCAGGGCGGCGCGTTCGAATACCTGCCCAAGCCATTCGACGTCGACAGCGTCGCCGCGCTGGTGCGACGCGCCGCGCAGAAAAATTCGCAGCCGCCATCGGTGGCCGATGTACCGCCGGGCGCCGCCCTCATCGGCGAGGCGCCGGCGATGCAGGACGTGTTCCGCGCCATCGGCCGTCTCTCGCAGTCGCAGATCACCGTGCTGATCACCGGCGAGTCGGGGACCGGCAAGGAACTGGTGGCACGCGCCCTGCACAGGAACAGCCCGCGGGCGCAAAAACCGTTCATCGCGATCAACACCGCCGCGATACCGAAGGACCTGCTGGAAAGCGAATTCTTCGGCCACGAGCGCGGCGCCTTCACCGGCGCGGCGACGCAGCGCAAGGGCCGCTTCGAACAGGCCGACGGCGGCACCCTGTTCCTCGACGAAATCGGCGACATGCCGGCCGATCTGCAGACGCGGCTGCTGCGCGTGCTGCAGGACGGCGAGTTCTATCGCGTCGGCGGCGTCGCGCCGCTGCGGGTGGACGTGCGCGTGGTCGCGGCCACGCATCAGGACCTGGAAACGCTGGTGCGCGAGGGCCGCTTCCGCGAGGACCTGTACCACCGCCTCAACGTGATCCGCATCCGAATCCCGCCGTTGCGCGAGCGACGCGAGGATATCCCGCCGCTGCTCAACCATTTCCTCGCACGCGCGGCAGCCGAACTCAAAACCGAACCCAAGCGACTGCGTCCCGAGGTGCTGGCACAACTGCGCGAGTCGGCCTGGTCCGGCAACGTGCGCGAAATCGAAAACCTGTGCCGCTGGCTGACCGTGATGGCGCCCGGACAGGACATTCACCTGCAGGATTTACCGGCTGAATTGCAGCCTGACGCTGCGCTCAAAGCGGCGACAAATAATCCGGCGGCAACCCCGCCTGCGTCCGCTGCCGACGCCCAATGGCCCGAGCTGCTGCGGCAGTGGGCGACGATGAAACTGGCCGCGGGCAGCGACGACCTGCTCGGCATCGCCACGCCGGAATTCGAGCGCGCCCTGATCGAAGTCGCGCTCGCCGCCTGCGGCGGTCAGCGCCAAGAAGCCGCGCGTCGTTTGGGGTGGGGGCGCAACACCCTGACCCGCAAAATCAAGGAACTCGGCATCGAGTAGCCTCTACGCTCAGCGCACTTGCGCCCCCAAGGCGCCCACTCACTGATCCTTGCATCCCCCGCGATGCGGGGGCCCCTGCGCGGGCTCGGAGCGCCGGACTTCACGCCCTGACCCGCAAAATCAAGGAACTCGGCATCGAGTAGCCTCTACGCTCAGCGCACTTGCGCCCCCAAGGCGCCCACTCACTGAT
>DATMTG010000031.1:0-8317 GCA_035565075.1 Stenotrophobium sp. | reverse complement strand
ATGAACAGCGCTTTCCCACTGATCCGCAACACCACCGCACTGGAAAACCGGCCCTACGACCTGCTGGTGATCGGCGGCGGCATCTATGGCGCGTGGACCGCCTACGATGCGGCGCAGCGCGGCCTGTCGGTGGCACTGGTCGAAAAAAGCGACTGGGGCAGCGGCACCTCGTCGGCGTCGAGCAAACTGATCCACGGCGGCCTGCGCTATCTCGAACACTACGAGTTCTCGCTGGTGCGCCACGCCCTGCGCGAGCGCCGCACGCTGTCGCGCATCGCGCCACACCTGGTGCGGCCGCTCAACTTCATCCTGCCGGTGTGGAAAGGGCCGCGCGCCGGCATCTTCATGCTCTCGGCGGGGCTGACGCTCTATGACCTGCTCGCCGCCGGCGGCCAGCCGGTGCCGCGCCACAAACACTACGGCCGCCAGCGCCTGCTCAACGACTATCCCTACATCGATCCCGATCGCCTGCTCGGCGGCTTCCGCTACGGCGACTGCCAGGAGGACGACGCGCGCATGGTGATGACGGTGGTCGCCGCGGCGCAGGCCGCCGGGGCCACGGTGGCCAACCGTATCGCCGTGCAAGAAATCCTGACGCAAGACGGCGCCGCCTGCGGGGCCAGTGTTCAGGACGTTGTCAGCGGCCAGCGTTTCGATGTGCGTGCCGAGGCCGTGGTCAATGCCGCCGGCCCGTGGGCGCATCAGTTGCTCGGTGCAGCGGCGCCGAAAGTGCGGCTGATCAAGGGCACGCACCTGATTCTTCCGGCCATCGCCGGCAACCGCAACGCCTTCCTGCTGACCGCCAACGACGGCCGCGTGTTCTTCGTGATTCCCTGGTACGGCCGTACGCTGGTCGGCACCACCGAAAAGGAACTGACCGACCCGGCCGACGCGGTTCCCACCGCCGACGAGATCAGTTATCTCATCGCCGGCGTCAGGAACGGTCTGCCGGGACTGGGCTGGACCGAGGCCGATGTCATCGGTGCGTTTTCCGGCGTGCGCACCCTGCAGGCCGAGGACACCCACAACCTTGCGGCGGTGTCGCGCGAGTTCGCCGTGCTGGAGCCGCAGCCGCGACTGATCATGCCGGTCGGCGGCAAGTTCACCACCTCGCGCTGCGACGCGGTCGAGATCGTCGATGCCGTCTATCGCACGCTCGGCCGGCGCGCACCGGCGTCGATGACACACCTGCACGCTTTGCCGGGCGCGCCCGCAGGCGAATTCGAACCCTGGCAAGCGGGCGCGATGAAAACCCTGGGCGGCTTCGGCGTCGATGCCGAAAGCGCGCAATGGCTGACGCTGCGCCACGGCGCGCGGGTCTCGCGCATCGTCGACCTGCTCGAGGAACATCCGGACTGGCGCCAGCGCATCCACGCCGAAGCGCCGTTCATCCGCGCCGAGGCGATCCTCGCGTTGCGCGATGAAATGGCGCTGTCGCTGGACGATGTCATCCGCCGCCGCATGCCCTTGTCGCTGCTGGTGCAAGGTGCAGCAAAATGGCAGGACGAAGTCGCCGCACTGATCGCGCCTGAAATGCTGCATTTCGGAAAATCCTGATACTTTTTTAGCCGCATTCCGACAGACGGCTGCTTGCGGAGGGTCATGCGGCGGCGCTGATGTTGCAGTCTGCATCTTGAAGGGGGACACTCAAACCAGACCAGAAAAAACGTGCAGAGGAGAATCACCATGCGGCTCATCAGGGTCATTCCTTTCGTATTCGCCAGCCTGATTCTCGCGGCATGTTCGCAGAACGACGGCCCCAATCTCACCAGCGCCGACGGCTCTCCGGCCAAGAACAACATCTACTCGCTGTTCGATCCCAACGCCGGCACCGTGCCGTTTCCGTTCGATGGATTGTTCGTCAACCCGGCCGGCCAGTTGACCGGCACGCTCAACATTCCCAATGCGCAGAACGCGCCGTTCGTCAACGACGCCAACAAGCAGGACGGCTACTCCACCACCGCCTCGATCTTCACCGACTTCCTCGGTTTCGTGGATTTCAACACCACCGGGCCCGACCC
Source organism: Stenotrophobium sp. (assembly GCA_035565075.1). Taxonomy (GTDB): domain Bacteria; phylum Pseudomonadota; class Gammaproteobacteria; order Nevskiales; family Nevskiaceae; genus Stenotrophobium. The sequence continues at coordinate 6,296 of DATMTG010000031.1, read as the reverse complement.
GACCACGCATCTGCCCGGCCTGCTGGTCATCGACAGCTCCACCGGCGCGCCGCTGGCCGAAGGCACCGATTACAAATTGCAGACCTCCACCGCGATCGATGACTCCACCGGCGGCACTGGCCTGCCGATCAGCCAGACCCGCACCCGCATCCTGATCGAGCCGCTCAAACCGCTCAAACCCTCCACCACCTACATCGTCGCGCTGACCACCGCGCTCAAGAGCAAGGACGGCGTGCCGGTCGCCGCCAGCGACGCGTTCAAAGTCGTGCGCTCGGCCACGCCGGTCACCGGCGCAAGCAGCGGCACGCAGGACACCGACCCAAGCAATCCCGAGTTTGCGTATCTGCAGACGCTGACGCCGGCGCAGAAAGGCACACTCGAAGCATTGCGCTCGCAGCTGATCCGCCCGGTCGTCGCCGGACTGGAGACGAATGCCCACATTCCCGAAGCAGCCATCGCACTGGCCTGGAGCTTCACCACCGAATCCACCACCAAGACCCTGCAGGCGGTGAACGATGCCGCGGTCGCCTCGCAGATGACCGTCGCCAATACCGGCCAGAACACGAAGGCCTTCAACGCTGCGTTGCCGCCAGTGGCCGATGTCTACGTCGGCACTATGAAGCTGCCCTATTACCTTGCCGACAGCGGCGGCAACACGCATTCCACTGCGCCGCTCAGCAGCTTCTGGAAAGCCGACCTGAGCAAGCCGGATGTCAACGCCAAGTTCCTGGGCAAGGTCCCCTGCCCAGCGTTCTCGTCGGCATTTGTCCCGACGGCGCCGGCCGGCGTCGCGCAGGACAAGATCGTCTCCACCACCGCCTGCTTCCCGGTGCCGGTCAAGCAGTCGGATGAAACCGTGCCGGTGCTGGCCACCGTGCCCAACGCTGCCAGTGGACAGACCATGCCCGCAGCCGGCTGGCCGGTCGTGATCTTCCAGCACGGCATCACCGGCAACCGCTCGCAGATGCTGGCGATCGCGCCGGCGCTGGCCGCGGCCGGCATGGTCACCGTCGCCATGGACCTGCCGCTGCACGGCATCGTCGACAAGACCAGCCCGCTCTACGACAACCAGCTGCTGGCCAGCGCCGCACCAAGCCTGATGACCGGCGAGCGCACGTTCGACCTCGACCTGGAGAACAACAGCACCAGCGCACCCGGACCCGATGGCGTCATCGACCCCAGCGGCACCTGGTTCATCAACCTGCCGAGCCTGATCACCAGCCGCGACAACCTGCGTGAAGCGGCGGCCGACCTCATCAGCCTGACCAAGACCCTCGGCAGCAGCGGCACCGTGTTCCTGAATGCCCCCGCTGGCTTCAAGCTCGACCCGACCAAAATCTATTATGTCGGCCACTCGCTCGGCGGCATCGTCGGCGGCACCCTGCTCGGTGTGAACAGCGACATCAAGGCGGCGGCGCTGGCCAATCCCGGCGGCGGCATCGCCAAGCTGCTCGACGCCTCGGTCAGCTTCGGCCCGGTCATCGCCGCCGGCCTCAGGGGCAACGGCGTGATCGAAGGCACTGACACCTACGAGACGTTCCTGCGCTTTGCGCAGACACTGGTGGACGCGGGCGATCCGATCAATTACGCCAGCAGCGTGACTAGCAAACATCCGCTGCTGCTGCTCGAAGTCTGCGGTGACACCGTGGTGCCCAATGCGGCACTGGCACCGGGTGGCAGCATCCCACAAACCAATGGCTGCACCACACCGCTGCTCGAGGACACGGTCACGATCAGCAGCTTCTTGGCCGGTACAGACCCGCTGATCACCGCACTGGGCCTGACTGCAGCAGGACCCTTGACGGTGCCGATCGCCCAACAGACGCCCATCACCGGCGCCAGCCTCGGCGTGGCCATGCGCTTCAACGACGGCAATCACGGTTCGATCCTGAACCCGGCCGGCAGCGCCACGAACGCTGCCGTCACCTGCGAGATGCAGCGCGAGGTGGCCAGCTTCCTGGCCACCGGCGGAACCGCCCTGCCCATCGGCGGCACCTGCCCGTAACCGCACCGAGGAGAGATAAAAATGAAAAACTCAATAATCATCAAATCGCTGCAACTGGGCGCCCTCGGCTGCGGCTGCGCGCTGGCATTGAATGTCCACGCCTTCAGCGACGATCTGCGCGGCGTCCATCTGGATTTGCAAAACAAGTTCAGTGTCGGCGCGGCCTGGCGCGTGCAGTCGCAGGACCCGGACCTGATCGGCATCGGCAACGGCGGGCGCGCCTACAGCCTCAACAAGGACGATGGCGATCTCGCCTTCCAGAAAGGTGAGGTGACGTCGAGCATCTCCAAGCTGACCTCCGACATCACCCTGTCCAAGGGAAAGTTCGGACTGTTCGCCCGTGGCAGCGCATTCTTCAACGTCGAACTGAACGACAAGAGCTACTTCAACCCCGCCAATTACGGCGCCGGCAAGGCCGCACCGATCAGCGAGTTCAACCAGAAAAACCAGGCTGTGCAGGATCAGCTCGGCCGCGGGGTGGACTGGCTCGACACCTACTTCTACGGCAGCATGCCGGTGTTCGACCACACCTTCAGCTTCAAGATCGGGCGGCAGGTGCTGAACTGGGGCGAGTCCACCTTCGTCCTCAACGGCATCAACAGCAATGAGTCGCTCAACGCCAACCGCGCGCGGGTGCCCGGCTTCGCGCTCAACGAGGTGATCATTCCCACGCCGCTGGCCTGGGCCTCGATCGGCCTGACCGACAACACCAGCATCGAAGGCTATTACCAGCTGCGCTGGCAGCGCACCATCATCGATGCCTCCGGCTCGTACTTCGGCACCAACGATTTCGCCGGCATCGGCGGAACCCGCGCCGACATCAGCTTCGGGCAGGCGCCGGAAAACACCCCCGGGATGACCGTCACCCGCGCAGCGTCGCGCAACCCGAAAAACTCGGGACAGTTCGGCGTCGCGCTACGCACCTTCCTGCCGTGGCTGCACGAAACCGACATGGCGTTCTACGCCATGAACTACCACAGCCGCCTGCCGCTGTTCAGCGGCATCTCGACCCTGACGCCGCCACCGCCCAGCGGCATCTCGGCCAGCAGCGCGCGCTATTTCTCCGAGTATCCGGAAAACATCCACCTGTACGGCCTGTCGTTCAACACCACGCTGCCGTGGGGACTGGCGTTCCAGGGCGAATACAGCTTCAAGCAGGGCCAGCCGATCCAGATCGATGCGGTGGAACTGCTGCTCACCGGCCTGGGCGTGCCCAGCCAGATCGACCCGATCGCCGGCGATTCGGTCGGCAACAAGTACATCCGCGGCTGGCGCCGCCATAACGTCAGCCAGGTGGATATCGGCCTGACCAAGATTTTCGGCCCCTCGACATGGCTGGGCTGGGACCAGATCATCACCCTGTTCGAAGCCGGCTACATGCACGTCAACGGCATGGAGCCCACCAGCGTCCTGCGCTATGACGGACCGGCCACCGACCTGCCCGGCAACGCCGCCATCGCCGCCGCCGACCATGTGCCGCAGCAGATCGGCGGCTACGCCACCGCTAACTCCTGGGGCTACAACATCCTTGCGCGCTTCAGCTACAACAACGTGCTCGACGTGATGAACCTGCAACCGACGATCCGCTATGCGCAGGACGTGCAGGGCAACTCGCCCAAGCCGATCAGCGACTTCGTCGAAGGACGCAAGCAGGTCACGCTGTCGATGGGCATGGACTTCCATTCCGACTGGAGCGCGGAAGTCGGCTACACCAACTTCTTCGGCGGCGGCAAGAACAACCTGATCGCTGATCGTGACTACGTGGATGCGGTACTCAAGTACGCCTTCTAAGCGTACAGTCGCTGCCCATTACGCAGCTCTCAATCTAACGCCAACGAAAAGCCCCGCTTCCATGCGGGGCTTTTCATTTAACCCGACTTAATCCACAACCCTGCTCAGGTGCCCTCGGCATCCGAGTCGATCCGGATGTTCTGCGGCGCACCTGAGACCGGCGTATCCGTCCCCAGGAACAGGACATCGAGCACCGCCAGCGCGCGGGCGAAGATTTCCCGCACCGGATTGCGCGCGCCCAGTTCGCCGCTGCTGTCGATCGGCGCGGCGAAGGCCACGACTTTCAGGTCCATCTTGCGCGCGAGAAACAGCGCGCGCCAGGCGTGATAGCGCGTGGTGATGATGGTGAACTGGTCCAGCCCGAAGATCACGTGCGCGCGCTGCACCGAATCGAGCGTGCGGAATCCGGCGAAATCCATGGTGATGGCGCTTGCCGGGACGCCCAGGCGTGTCAGTTCCTTGAACATCTGCCGCGGCTCGTTATACGTCGAATCCGGGTTGGCGCCGCTGACGATCAGGTGCTTGATCTTGCCGACGTTGTAAAGCTCCGCCGCCGCGCGCATGCGCCCGTAGAACTCGGGACTGGACTTGCCGGTGCTGGTGTAGGGACTGGTGCCGAGCACCAGCCCGACATCGTTGGAGGGCAGCAGCGCTTCGTCGGTAAACAGATAGGCATTGGTGCTGTTGATCACCCAGCGGTTGCTCAACAGCACCAGCAGGGCGAACAGGAAAAACCCGCCCGCCAGCCATTTCCAGATGCGTCGCTTGCTCGAAGGTCTCAAGCCAGCAATCCCCAGACCATGTAGAAGCACAGCAGGCCCTGGATGATGAACAGGTTGCCGCGCACGAAGACCCGCCAATGCGAAACGCCGCTCAGGTGCACGAGCGACTGGAGGACACGCGCCGCCAGGTAATAGATCGCGACCTGGTCGACCACCGCGCTCTTGTTCAAGGCATAGGCCGCCAGCACGATCGCCGCGAATATCGGCAGGTTTTCGACGCAGTTCAGGTGCGCGTGCGAGGCACGGACCACGAACCCGGGATCGTCGGTCTGCGCGCCGCGGGTCCATGCGTCGGCTTTCTTCTTGCCCGCAAAAACCAGGATCACGCGGTAGCCGACGTAGGTGAACATCAGCAGCAGCGTCCAGACGGTGAACAGCAGTAAGGCGGTCATTCCGGTCATGTGCAGCATGTCGCTCTCCCTTGGTGTAATGAATGCAGCGTCAGTCTCTTGAGTATGCCATCGTCTTCACGGTTGCAGTGATGCAGCCGTCTAGTGCGTCAGGCGCCGCATGGCACGGTCCATGCCGGACAGGTTCAGCGGGAACATGCGGTCGGCGCCGATCAGTTCGCGCGCAACCTGGATCGACGGCGTGTAATCCCAGCGCTGCTCGCTCTCCGGATTGAGCCAGACGCAGCGTGGGAACACATCCAGCAGACGCTTCATCCACACCGCGCCGGCCTCCTCGTTCCAGTGTTCGACGCTGCCGCCGGCGTTGAGGATCTCGTAAGGGCTCATGGTGGCGTCGCCGACGAAAATCACCTTGTAGTCCGGCGTGTACTTGTGCAGCACGTCGAACAGCGCGATGCGTTCGCCGTGGCGGCGGTAGTTGTCCTTCCACACCGATTCGTAGATGAAATTGTGGAAGTAGAAATATTCCAGGTGCTTGAACTCGGTCTTGGCGGCCGAGAACAGCTCCTCGCAGACCTTGACGTGCGGGTCCATGCTGCCGCCGATGTCGAGGAACAGCAGCACCTTCACCGCGTTGTGCCGTTCCGGCACCATCTTGATGTCGAGATAACCGGCGTTGCGCGCGGTGCTGCGGATGGTGTCGTCGATGTCGAGCACGTCGGGCGCGCCCTCGCGCGCGAACTTGCGTAGGCGCCGCAGCGCCACCTTGATGTTGCGCGTGCCCAGTTCGACGGTGTCGTCGAGATTGCGGTACTCGCGTTTCTCCCAGACCTTGACCGCGCTCTTCTGGCCGCCCTGTCCGCCGATGCGGATGCCTTCCGGGTTGTAGCCGCCGTTGCCAAACGGCGAGGTGCCGCCGGTGCCGACCCACTTGTTGCCGCCCTCGTGGCGCTTCTTCTGCTCCTCGAGCCGCTGGCGCAATGTTTCCATCAGTTTTTCCAGGCCGCCGAGCGCCTGGATCTTGGCTTTTTCCTCGTCGGTCAGCAGGCGCTGCGCCATCGCCTTGAGCCATTCGTCGGGGATGGTGCCGTTGACCTCGTCGAACACGCTTTCGATGCCCTTGAAATAGGCTGCGAAGGCGCGATCGAAGCGGTCGAACTGGGACTCGTCCTTGACCAGCGCGGTACGCGCCAGATGGTAGAAATCGTCCAGCGAAAAAATCGCGACGTGCCGCGACAGCGCCTCCAGCAGCATCAGGAACTCGCTGAGACTGGGCTTGAGTCCGGCGGCGCGCAGCGCCAGGAAGAAATTGAAGAGCATGATGCCGCGAATAGTAGGCGCAACCGGCCTGAAAGAGCCACCCGCTCG
>DATMTG010000030.1:0-5124 GCA_035565075.1 Stenotrophobium sp. | reverse complement strand
ATCCGCGGTCGGCTTACCAGTCCGCTGATGTACGAGTACACGCTCAAAACCGATGACGCACCGCTGGCGGCGGGTACGAAAATCACCACTGTGTACCAGGACCCGCGCAACATGTGGTTCCGGTTCAAGACGGTACAGGCGGCCGTGATCGCCCCCAACGGCGAAACGCTTGATCGCACGTTTCACGGCCGGCAACTGGTCGTGACCGAGAAGAAAAATCCGGACTACAACCCCGATATCAACGTCGAGATCATCGGCTTCACCAAGGTGATCGGCGATGTCGCGGATGCTTCGTTCCAGGTCGTCAGCTTCTTTGCGCTGACCGTGTTCCTGGTGTGGATGGTGCTGGCCTACTACATGGGCTCGTTCGTGATTGCGCTGTATCCGCTGAGTTGCGGCCTGCTCGCCGTGGTCTGGGAACTTGGCATCCTGCACCTGGCGGGCTACGGGCTCGATCCCTTTGCCATCCTGGTGCCGTTCCTGGTGCTGGCGATCAGCGTTTCGCACGGCATCCAGATCACCAGTTTCTGGCTGCTGGAGGTTTCCGACCGCGGGCTCGACAGTTTCGAGGCCTCGCGTGCGACTTACCGGCGACTGGTTATTCCGGGCATCACCGCCCTGATCACCAACATCATCGGCTTCGGCACCATTCTGCTGATCCCGATCGGCATCGTTCGCGAGATGGCGATCAACGCCATGTTCGGATTGATCGCGGTGATCATCTGCAAGAAGGTCCTGCTGCCCTGCCTGCTGTCCTATGTCCATCTGAAAAATCCGCAGCGCTTCCGCGAATACCAGCGCCGGCGCGACAGCAAGCTGAAACCGATCTGGCACCGCTTGGCGATCCTGACACGCAAGCCGTATGCGGTGGTCGTGATCCTCATGACGGTCATTGCATGGGGCGGCGCGGAGCTGATCGCGCGCGATCTCCAGATCGGCGAACTCCACGCCGGCGTGCCGGCCCTGCGGCCCGACTCGCGCTACAACCTCGACTCGGATTTCATTTCTAAGAAGTATTCGATCGGCGTCGACATCCTGCAGGTTTACGCGGCGACCAAGACCAACGGCTGCATCGATTACGACATCATGAACAAGATCAACCGATTCGGTTGGTACATGAACAATACGCCCGGGGTCGTGTCAGCAACGTCGATGGCGCTGCTGGATAAGGTCGTCTGGGCACAGTACAACGAGAACAATCCGCGATGGCTGCAATTGCCGCGCTCGAAGGACGGACTGATCCTGTCCGGGCAGCAGTTCACCACTTCTACCGGACTGCTCAATGACGATTGCAGTGTCATGCCAACCTATGTCTTCATGAAGGATCACAAGGCGACGACCATCGACGGCGTCATTGACGCGATCGACAAGTTCACGGCTGGGGCCAAGCCCGGCGACCAGGTGCAGTTCCAGTTGGCCGGCGGCAATGTCGGGGTCATGGCCGCCACCAACGCGGTGATCAAGAAGACCGAGTTCTCGGTGCTGTTCTGGCTCTACGCGGCGATCACACTCTGCGTGTTCATCTCGTTCCGCGGCATCACCGGCATCATCTGCGTGGTGGTTCCGCTGGCGGCGGTCTCGGTATTTACCTATGCCATCATGGTGTTCCTCGGTATCGGCGAGACGGTGGCGACGCTGCCGGTTGCAGCGTTTGCCGCGGGCATCGGCGTCGACTACGGCATCTACATCTTCAGCGTGCTCGAGGAAAACGTGAAGCTCAAGCACATGCCGCTGCGTGAAGCCTACGCCGACACCTTGCACCAGACCGGCAAGGCGGTGGTGGTCACGGCGCTGGCATTGTCGGCCAGCGTTGCCACCTGGATGCTCTCCGGCCTTCAGTTCCAGATCGACATGGGCATCCTGCTGACCATCATGTTCCTGGCCAATGCAGTTGCCGCGCTGGTCATGCTGCCAGCTTTCGCCGCCTTCCTGATGAAAGACAACGGCAAAGCCGGTATCCCTGCCGTTGATTCCCGCGCCTACGAGGTCACACCATGAGCGCCCGTTCGTTCCAGACTCGCAATGCAGGCGCGCGCTGGCGCCGTTTGCTGGCCTCCGCCGTGATGGGCATGGTCGCGGCTGCTGCCTCGACGGCAAACGCCGCGGATACGCAAACAGCCAATGCCGCATCCGGGCCTGTCGTTGCGAACGCTGCGAATGCCCCTATCCCGGCGATGATGGCGGAACACGCGTCCAGCGGCCTGCTGCTCGGCGTGGTCAACACCGGCAGTCATCTGGTCGCGGTGGGTGGCAACGGCGTGATCGTCCTGTCCGAAGATGGCGTCCACTGGACACAGGTGCAGATGCCGGTGGATGTCACGCTCACCGGCGTCTCGTTTGCGGATGACCAGCATGGTTGGGCCGTAGGCCACGATGCGGTGATCCTGTATACCGCGGACGGCGGCCGGAGTTGGCACATCCAGAGCTATCAGCCCGCATTGGATTCACCGTTGTTTGCGGTGCTGGCCATCGACGCGCAGAAAGTCCTGGCGGTTGGCGCCTTTGGTCTCATGGAGATCACCGATGACGGCGGCCTGCACTGGAACAAGGTCGACGCGCCGGACATGGTCAATGACAAGTTGCACCTCAATGGCATTACGCGGCTCGCCGACGGCCAATTGCTGGTGGTCGGCGAAAACAGCCTGGCCGGCGTATCGGCGGACGGCCTGCATTGGCAGCGGCTGACCTTGCCCTACGATGGCTCGCTGTTCGGCGCATTGCCCTGGGGCGATCATGGTGCCATCGCCTACGGTCTGCGCGGCAACATTTTCATGACCGCCGATGTGCATGGCGGTCAGTGGCAGCCGATAGAGGTGGCGACGACCAACAGCTTTTTTGGCGGGTTCAAACTGCCTTCGGGCGAGGCGGTCATCGTTGGCGGCGACAGCAGGGTGGTCAGGATCGATACCAGTGGCAAGTCGCACGTCATGCCAAGCAACCCGGACAAGGTCGGGCAATCGGGCAGCCTCGCCGCTGGAATTTTCTACAAGGACAAGCTCCTGATGGTCGGCGAGTCCGGCGTGGCCCACGCTGCATTGCAGTAAGTAGGCAGCGTGTCGGGGCCGCCAGCAGCAAGTGATGCCGGGATGGCTACATCCCGGTGCGCGTGAGATGGATGAGGAACGAACGCATGAGCGACAGTATCGCCAATAACCTCTCAGTGCCTGCCGCAAATCGTCCGCGTATTCCTGCAGACGCGCTTTACCAGCCGCCGGCTATCGCATGGCCCACGTTCGGACTGTTTCTGGCGGCGTTGGCGCTATGGCTGGGTGCCTTGTTCGCGGCACTCAATGGCATCATCCCGCCAGCCTTGGCGATATTCCTGCAGTCCGTTTCCGCATTCATGCAGTTCACTGTGCTGCATGATGGCGTGCATCGTTCGCTGTCGCGTCAATACGAAGGGTTCAACGCCCTGGTGACCAATCTCGCGGGCGCTTTCCTGGGCCTGGTCGGCGTCGGTGCCGCATTCCGTTATGCGCACTTCAAGCATCACCGGCATACCAATGAGTCCGGCAACGATCCCGACCTGTGGAGCGGGATCGGTGTCGTAGGTCGCTGGATGCTGCCACTGCAGTGGGCCACCACCGACTTTCGTTACGGCTATCTGATTCTCAAGGACTGGTCGAGCATTCCCTTGAGTGAACGCTTGAAGATGATCGGCGGTGTTTTGCTACTTGTGTCGGTTTTCGCGCTATGCGTCTGGCTGGGCCATCTCAAGGAGGTGCTGCTCTACTGGATCGTGCCTTCGCGGCTGGCGATCCTCTGGCTATCGTTCGCGTTCAACTATCTGCCGCACCATCCTCACGAAGTCGAGCAGCGGCACAATCCCTACGCCGCGACCAATGTGCGCAAGGGTGCCGAGCCTGTGCTCAAGTGGGTTTTCCTCTACCAGAATTACCACCTGATTCACCATCTCTACCCGAGCGTGCCGTTTTACCGATACCTGAAAATCTGGCGCAAGGACGCGGCCGAGTACCTGAAGCGTGGTGCGCCGGTGGTGCCGTGGTACGGATTGAGCCCGGTCAGGCGCAACCGCTAGTCGCGTTCAGCCAAACCGGAAGCTCGCGAACTCATCGACCGCCGCGCGCTCGCTGCGCAGCCGGTTCACCGGCGCCGATGGATCGGCGTGGCCCAGCGCCATGCCGCAGTAGATCATCTCGTGTTCGCCAAGCTGGAAATGGGTTTTCAGAGTCCTGCGCAGCGTCGCCCAGAATTCCTGGAAACATGAGCCGAGTCCGCGCTCGGTGGCGGCCAGCGCCAGCGACTGCATGAACATGCCCAGGTGCGCCCACTGGCCGTGACCCATGCGCGTGTCGATCACGAAGAACACGCCCACCGGCGCGCCAAAGAACTCGAAGTTGCGCGCAAGCTGCGCCAGCCGCGCGGTCTTGTTGTCGCGGGCGATGCCGAGCAGTGCGTACATGTCCTCGCCGACCTTGTAGCGGCGGCTGCGGTACGGCTCCCACAGATTGGCGGGGTAGATCGGTTTGTCGCCTTCCTCGGCCGGGAACAGGCCCGGATGATTTTTCGCCAGATCGATCACCGCCTGCCGCGCCGCGCCCGCGACCACGATCACTTTCCACGGTTGCAGGTTGCCGCCCGACGGCGCGCGGCGAGCCACCTCGAGGATCTCGCGCACCAGGTTTTCCGGGACCGGTTCGGGCAGAAAGACGCGGGTGGAGATGCGCTGCTGGAGCGCCTCGGTGACGGTCATGGCGGAAGGACTCTCTGGTAATCCGTGGACGGACGGGGCGCTGCTGGAGCCGAAATCTTACACAGGAATATCGTGCGCAGCCCGGTCGGCGGGGCGGTTTGCCGTCCATGACGGAGCGGGAGTAGGTTAATGCCCCCGGCCGCAAACCGGTTTACGAGGAGGAGCATATGGCCAACGATCCATTCGTATCATTCAAGACCGCCCAGCGCGAAGCGTGGGCTTTGTTTTCGCCGCTGGCGGCCTTTACGACGCCGGCTGCAGCCAGCCTGGTCGACTTCGCCGAAGTGCGTGCCGGGGAGTCCGTGCTGGACGTCGCCTGCGGCACCGGCGTCGTCGCCGTCACCGCCGCGCGCCGTGGCGCACGGGTCTGCGGACTCGATCTCACGCCGGCATTGCTCGACAACGCGCGC
>DATMTG010000029.1:0-6164 GCA_035565075.1 Stenotrophobium sp. | reverse complement strand
GGACGGCAGCGAGTATTACCGCCGGTTCGCGCAAGCGGGCATCGTCTACGGACCCGCGTTCCGCACGATGCAGAAGCTGCAGGTCGGCGCGTCGTTCGCGCTGTCCACGTTGTCGCTTGCGGACGGGCAGGGCGAGGGCGTCGAGGATTTCATCCTCCATCCGAGCCTCGTAGACGGCGCCCTGCAGACCGTGGCCGGCATGGCGGGCGGAGGGGAAGCGTCCGTGCCTTACCTGCCTTTCGCCATCGACGAGATCGAGATCCTGCACCCGCTGTCGCGCACCTGCCACGTCCACGTGGAAGAGGCGGAACCGCGGGCGGCGGGGCGAGCGGACGTCAGGAAATTCAATATCAGGATCGCCAACGAACGGGGCCTGGTGCTGGTCGCCCTGAACAAGTTCTGCGTGCGGGCCTTGCCGCCCGCGCCGAAGAATCCACCGCCATGCCCGGAGCGTGACACGGGTGCCAACTTAGCCTAGAGAATGCCATGAAGAGAATATTGAGCTGGACGTCGCACTACCTCACCGGTATCCCCGACTGGGTCCGGAAACGCAAGGCGCTCGTGTTGTTGATGCTTGCCGTCGCCACCGCCTTCTTCGTCGCCGGGATGTCGAAGCTGCAGTTCGACTTCACGATCGAACGGTGGCTCAAGCAGGACGACGCGGCGTTCGTCGCGTACAACGAGTTCCACGACCAGTTCGGCAGCGACGACGGCGTCGTGATCGTGTACCGCCCGAAGGACGGCAACGTCTTTTCCGCCGCGTCCCTCGCGGCCGTCAAGGGCATCCGCGACGAGCTGCTGAATTACCACGCGAAGGTCAAGGCGGGCGAGGGTTCGGCGCTCGACCACGTCGTCAAGGTCGACACCCTGGTCAACGCCCCGGTGCTGACGGTCAGGCGCGACGCGATGGTGTCGCACTGGCTCGTCGGGGACACGATTCCGCGCAGCGAACAGGCGCTGGCCGCGATCCGCAAGACCGCCTGGTCGGAGCGGGACTTCCCGTTGAAGTATTTTTCGAAGGACGAGAAGTACGGCGCCATCTACATCAAGACCGACTTCGGTGCGATCCCGATGGACGCGGGCGATGCGACGGCCGCCGGCGGCAAGGTCGACATGACGGTGGCCGCGCCGCAGGAAAAAGCGGGCGGCGCGGAGGAACCGCTGCGCTTCAAGCCCACCGACATGGCCGATTACGTGGCCCTGAACGCCGCGCTGAACACGATCCTGGCCAAGCCGGAATATGCGTCGCACCTTGACTTCTACAAGGTCGGCAATACGATCGACTCGGAAAACCAGGTCAAGATGGGCAAGGAAATGGGACTGCTGTACATGGTCGGCATGCTGATCATGCTGGCCACCCTGTTCATGATTTTCCGCTCGTTCGCCGGGGCGTTGTGGCCGGCGGTGATCATCGTCCTATCCACCATCTGGACGTTCGGCATTGCCGGCTGGCTGGGCCTGTCGATCTCGCCATTCGTGATCCTGACCATCCTCCTGATCCTGACGATCGGCATGGCCGACGTCACCCACATGACGTCCAGCTATCTCTACTTCCGCACGCACGGCCACGAGCCGGCCGCGGCGATCCGCGAGGCGTACGAAAAGGCCGGCCTGGCGTGCTTCCTGACGACGATCACGACGATCGCCGGCATGCTGTCGCTGTTGTCGGGCAGCCTGGTCCCGGTGATTAATTTTTCGCTGATGTCGGCCATCGGCGTGGGCGTCGTGTTCTTCCTCACGATGCACCTGCTGCCGGTGCTGCTCGAGATCTGGTCGCCGGCGCCCGATCCGCGGCGCAACCGGGGCCTGGCCGGATGGATCGCCCGGTTGATGCCGAACTTCGTGCCCGCCCTCCAGCGCGCGCTGGACAAGATCGTGCCGGCGGTGGAACAGCGGCCGTGGGCCTTCATCGCGCCGTTCCTGCTGTTGTTCGTCGCATCGGTGTGGGGCGCGCTGCACGTCAAGGTCGACTACAGCGTGTACGACCAGTATTCGAAGCAGTCGAACTTCTACCAGGCCATCAAGCTGCTGGACCAGAAGATGGCGGGTTCGTCGCAGATGTCCCTGTACGTCGACCTGGGCGAGGACAACGGCTTCCAGGACCCGGCCGTGCTGCGCGTCGTCGACGACCTGCAGCACAAGTTCGAAAAGGACTACGCCAAGTACGTCGTGAGCACGGGGTCGATCGTCAACGTCGTGAAGGACGCCTACCAGAAGCAGAACGACGGGCGTCCGGACATGTACGTCATCCCGTCGAAGCGCGAGGTGCTGTCGCAGACGCTGTTCACCTTCAACGTGGCGAACCCGGAGGAGAGGGAGAAGCTGGTCAGCGAGACCTACCGCAAGGCGAACATCACGGTGACCCTGCGTGGCTACGGCTCGTCCGAATACACCAGGGTGTTCGAGCGCATGAAGCAGGACATCCATGCGTCGCTCGACCTGATCAAGAAGGATTACCCGAACGCCAAGGTCTCGATCACCGGCCTGTTCGCGATGGGGATGAAGGCGGCCGACTATCTCGTCATGAACGAGCTGCAAAGCTTCGGACTCAGCCTGCTCGTCATCTCCGGCATGCTGCTGGTGATCTTCAATTCGTTCAAGGCCGGCGTGGTGTCGCTGATTCCGAACATCGTGCCGTCGTTCCTCGTGCTGGGCGTGCTCGGCTGGCTGCGCATCCCGCTCGATTTCTACACGATGATGCTGGCGCCGATCGCGGTGGGCATCGCGGTCGACGACACCATCCACTTCGTCTCCGTGTACCGGACCGAGGTCCTGCACGACGGCGACGTCAGGCGGGCGCTGGTCGATACGGTGAAGGAGTGCGGACAGTCGACCGTGTTCGCCTCGATGATCCTCGGCTTCGGGTTCGGCATCATGTCCGTCGCCACCACGCCGGGCCTGGCCAGCCTGGGCAAGCTCGGTTTCCTCGCCATCTTCTCCGGCCTCGTATGCGAATTGTTCCTGACCCCGGCCCTGATCCTCGTGTTCAAGCTGCGGTTCCAGGGAAAACAGGGCGGCCTGGCTGCACAGCTGGCCGCCGCGCACTCAACGTGACATCGAAAGGACCAGCCATGAAGTTTGCAATTGGCGCGCACCTGCGCACCGCCGCGACGGGAGCCATGCTGGCCATGCCGGCCATCTCCTACGCGATGACGGCCACCGACATCATGAAATCGTCGGACGACATGTACCGCAAGGCCTTCACCACCGCCGTCATCAAAGTGAAGCTGTCGACCTGCCGCTACGTGGTCGCGCACGGCGGCATGAACTGCAAGGAGTCGCCGCGCGTGACGGTGCTCGAGGTGGGCGAGAAAAAATGGGGCGCCGACAAAAAGGATTCGCGCGCGATTTCCCTCGTCCTGCAGCCCGTGACCGACAAGGGCATCGGCATGCTCACCTACGAATATGCCGACTCGGACCGGGAGAACGACGTGCTGCTGTACCTGCCGGCGCTGGAAAAAGTGCGGCGGGTGGTGTCGGGCGGCGACGGCAACGAGGACGGCGGCAGCTTCTTCGGCACCGAGTTCTTCGTGGACGACACCCAGTTGAAGAAGGTCGACGACTACACCTACACGCTGATCGGCGACGACGTGCAGGACGGCCGGCCGGTATGGGTCGTCGAGTCGACGCCGACCGAGAAGCGGGCCAGGAAGACGCAGTACGGCAAGTCGCGGCTGTGGGTCGACAAGGAACGCAAGCTGATCCTGCGCGAGGACATCTACAACCGCGCCGGCAAGATGTACCGCCAGCGCCTGAACAAGGACTTCGCCCTGATCGACAACGTGTGGATCGCGCGCCAGCAGACGATGAACAACCTGTCGACGAACCGCATCACGTTGATCCAGAACCTCTCCGCCGCGTACAACAAGGACGTGCCGGACGAGCTGATGTCGGAACGCAGCCTGACCGATTTCACCTTCAAGGAAAAAATCCTGGCCACGCTGCGCAGCCATTACAAGTAAGCCGCAAAGGACGATCATGACGACTACCAGGAATACGGAGCGCGGCGCGGGGGCGGAGGGCGACATCGCGGTGATCGGCATCGATTGCCGCTTTCCCGGCGCCGGCGACGCGGCGCAGTTCTGGGACAACCTCGCGGGCGGCGTGAACAGCATCCGCGAGGTGCCTGCCGGGCGTTTCGACTGGCGCCGCTATTTCGGCGACCCGCGCGAACCGAACAAGACCAACAGCAAGTGGGGCGGCTTCATCGACGACGTCGACAAGTTCGACAACGACTTTTTCCACGTGTCGCCCACCGAAGCGCAGCTCATGGACCCGCAGCAGCGGCTGATGCTGGAACTGTGCTGGGGATGCCTGGAGGATGCCGGCTATCTGCCGGGCAGCCTGGCCGGCAGCGACACCGGGGTCTTCGTCGGCGTGGCGGGGCTGGATTACCGCGAGCTGCTGGAGGCGAAACTGTCGTCCGTGGAAGCGCACCGGTCGACCGGCAACTACCTGTCGCTCGTCGCCAACCGCGTCTCGTATTTCCTCGACCTGCGCGGCCCCAGCGTCCCGTACGACACCGCCTGTTCGAGCGCGCTGTTCGCCCTGCATTACGCGGCGCAGTCGATCAACAGCGGCGAGTCGGGCATGGCGCTCGTCGCGGGCATCAACATCATCCTCACGCCGACCACCTTCATTTCCTTCGCCAAGACCGGCATGCTGTCGCCCACGGGGCAATGCCGCACGTTCGACGCGAGCGCGGACGGCTACGTGCGCGGCGAGGGCGGGGGCGTCATCCTGCTTAAGCGGCTCTCCAAGGCGATCGAGGACGGCGACCATATCTACGGCGTGATCAAGGGCTCTGCCATCAACCACGGCGGGCGCTCGCAGACGCTGACGTCGCCGAACGCGTTCGCGCAATCGCAGGTCATCCAGGACGCGTACAAGCGGGCCGGCATTGCGCCCGACCGCGTCAGCTATATCGAGGCGCACGGCACCGCCACGCCGAAGGGCGATCCGCTCGAAATCACGGGCCTGAAACGGGCGTGGCGCTACCTGGAGCGGCATTTCAAGGTCAAGGCGGGCGAGGCCACCTGCGCCCTCGGCGCGCTCAAGACCAATATCGGCCACCTGGAAACGGCGTCCGGCATCGCGGGGGTCATCAAGGTCCTGCTCGCGTTCCAGCACCGCCGGCTGCCGCCGCTGGTCAACTTCGACCGGCTCAATCCGAACATCGAACTGGGCGGCTCGCCGTTCTACCTCGTGACGGAACTCCAGGACTGGCCCGCGTCCGGGCACGAGGGAGACGAGGCGCTGGTCGCCGGCGTCAGTTCGTTCGGTTTCGGCGGCACCAACGCGCACGTCGTGCTGCAGTCGTACGAACCGGTTCAATAACCCGGCTTTACAGATACCGAGAGACAGGCATGAAAACAGTCAATGCGGAAAAATTCCACCGCTTGTACGGCGTGGAAAAGAAGAGGATCAACTACCAGGACAAGGACTTCGCCGACTACGCGCTGATGGTCGCCGTCTGCGCGGCGCTCATCGGGTTCGCGTACGGGCCGCTGCATCCGATGACCCTCGTCGGCCTGCCGCTGTGCGCGTTCATGCTGGTCACGTTCCCGGCCCGGCACGGCGTGAAGTGGAAGGTGCCGATCGTGCTGCGGCGCCCGCAGGAGATCGTGTATTCGCTCGTGCACAAGGTGCAGAACATCAAGCCGCAGTATTTCATCGCGCTCGCGCTGCTGGTTGCCGAAAACGCGCTCATCGCCGTCACGCCGGACCTGCCGCACCACGTGGCGTGGATGCACACGATGGCGGTGGGACTGTTCTGGGCGCACTTCATCTTCATCGCGTGCTTCCGCACCGTGATCCTCGCGGCCCACCTGATGAAGAAGGAGCACGTGCGCAACGTGTTGATGGAGTCGGTGTGGAAGTCCAACGTCGAGCGCGAGTCGCGGGTGGTGCCGGAAATCTTCCACGCGTATTGCACCGGGATGCTGACGCATATCGTTTACCTGATCCCGTGGTACCTGGTCATCCGCTACGCGAATTTTTCGCTGGTGTTCATGCCGGCGACGTGCGTCATCGCCTTCGTCCTGCAGAAGTACAGCGTGAAGAACCTGAACGACTGGTTCTATCGCGACCACTGGCTCGGCCACAACTCGGAATTCGACTTCGTCTACCTGCACGGCACGCACCACGACGCGCTGCCGTGCGCC
>DATMTG010000028.1:0-7220 GCA_035565075.1 Stenotrophobium sp. | reverse complement strand
AGCTTGTAGTAACCCATCAGGCTGAGCCGGTCGCTGACGGCCAACTGCATCGCCAGCTGATCCACCGGCAGCAGGATGTCCTTGACCTCGGCGCCGGGCACATTGGCCTTGGTCGCGTCGGCCGGGCCCTGCGCACTGGCGACGCCGGAGAAAAACACGCTCTCGCCCCAGGCCACGACCTGACGGCCGGCGCGCAGATTCAGATGCCGCGCACCGCCCAGCGACCAGTCGCCGTACAGGTAGGCATCGAGAAAGCGCACACGGCCGCCGTCGTACTTGCGTGCTCCGGCCGTAAACGCGTCGTTGGCGCCACCCTTGTTGACGGTGGCAGGCGAGTCGTTGTCGTTGTGCCGGTGATAGACGTTGTCGTAGAAGGCGTCGCCGCGCAGCACGACACCATAATTCTTATGCGTGAGAAACAGCTCGCCCAGTGCACTGGCCCGGTTGTTGATGAGGCTGCCGGACTTGAAATTGCGATCACCGTCGTCGCTGTTCACCGTGGTGGGCAAACCGGTCGCCGGATCGATCGGCCCGTTGACCAGCGCATCCGCCGCACTGCCGGTGCGCATCGCCAGCGCATAGCCCAGCGTCAGCGTGTACTGCGCGCTGGTGTCGTGGCCGAGATCATAAGACCCCGCCCACGCCGTGCCGGTCATTGCCGGCAGCAGCATCAACAGCGCCGCCGGTTTCATCATTGCCGCCGTCCTGCGGCCCAGTTTCCCGCGTAATCCGATCATGTTCTCTCCTCCTCCTGTTATCGGTTGAGGAAGATGCTGAACCGCAAGCCAGCGTGCGACTTCGTCCATATTGAGATACCGATACGGATGAGCGGCCCCCTCCGCAAACGCATGAGTCCCGCCGGATGAAGAAAGTGGCAGCGCGTTGCGCGACGCTGGCTCCGGATCATCAGGAGACCGTCATGCAGGCGACGCTATGGATTTACCCGGTGGAAACGATCGACGCCGCGCTGACGTTTTTCTGCGATGCGCTGGGGCTGAAATTGAAGTTTCGCGATGGCGACTGTTACGCAGCCGTCGAAGGCGATGGCCTGCGCCTGGGACTGGTCGCCGGCAGCGAGCGCATCGTCGAACAGCCGGCGCCGGTGTTCAGGGTCGCGGCGATGGCGCCCGAACTGCGGCGTCTGCTTGATGCCGGCGCCCGCATCGTCAGGCCACTGGAACGCGGCCCCCATGAACAGCGCGTGGTTCTGAAAAGCGCGGACGGCATCACGCTGATGCTGACCGCGGCCCTCGATTGAAACCACAGCCACACGGAGAATCGACATGACTCAAGACAACACTTTTGACGCACGCAACTTCCGACAAGCCCTGGGCAGCTTTGCCACCGGCGTGACCATCATCACCACCCGCTGCGGCGACGGCAGCCCGGTCGGCATCACCGCGAACAGCTTCAATTCGGTCTCGCTGGAACCGCCGATGGTGCTGTGGAGCCTGGCGAAATCCTCGCGCAGCCTGCCGGCGTTCGAGACCGCGCAGCACTGGGCGGTACATATCCTCGCGGCCGACCAGGAAGCGCTGTCCAACCGATTTGCCAGGAGCGGCGCCGACAAGTTCGCCGGACTGGAACCCGAAACGGGCATCGGCGGCAGTCCTCTGCTCGGCGGCTGCGCCACGCGCCTGCAATGCAGCACGGCGTTCCGCTATGAAGGCGGCGATCACATCATCTTCGTCGGGCGCGTGCTCGGTTTCGATCACAACCCGGTCGCACCGCTGGTGTTTCACAGCGGCAGTTACGCGGTCGCCACGCGCAAGACCAACAGCGTGGCCGCGGGCCGCAGCGAATCCCGGCATCCGGCGGCCGGCTGGAGCGAGGACAACCTCGCCTATCTGCTGGGCCGCGCCTATTTCCAGTTGTACGGGCGCATCCGCAAGCACGTGCGCCTGAGCGGTCTCAGCGACCTGCAGTATTTCACGCTGGCGACCCTGATCCTGCGCAAGCACCTGACGCTGGACGGCATCAACCAGGTGTTCGCCTACTCCGGCATGCAGGTCACGCCGGATGTCGTCCGACTGCTGGCCGACCGCGGCCTGTTGCACAGTGCCGGCGAAGGCGGCGACGCGGTGCACGCCCTGACCGAACAGGGCCGCCAGCTCACCCTGCGCATGATCGCGGCGGCCGAAGCGGTGGAAGCCGATGTGCTGGGTGAGTTCGGGGCATGCGAAGCCCTGTCTCTGCGCAACCTGCTGCGCAGCTTCATCCGCCAGACCGACCCCGGCCTGCCGGATTTATGGAGCGACACGCAGCCTGCCGGATGAGATTTTGTGGCGCGTCCGGAGCGGCAACCCGCTCCGGACGGCCGCCTCGCTTCAACCGGAAAAGACGTAAAAGTCGCGCACCGCCGAACCGTCATCCACCACCAGGCGAAACGCCGCGTTGGACGCGTCAGGGTCCGCGAACAACACGCCCTGATACTGCCCGTCGGCGCCTCCGCAGGCGCTGATCTGCCCGCTAACCCGCAGCGCGCTGGCGAGCGGCTGGCCGGTCTGCACCTGACCGCTCAGCATGCAGTCGTTTCCGCTTGATGTAATAACGCCGGCACCGTCCAGCGTGAACGACACCAGACGGTCGCCGATCAGCGTGTGGTACTGCCCTGCCAGCACCGGCAACGCGGCAGCCGGCAACACCTCATCGAGCCGTGTTTGCAGTTGCGGCGCTGTGGCCGCCGCCGGGACCCGCTGCCAGCCCTGCGCGGCGCTGCCGCGCTTGTAGACCACGGACGCCGGCGCATTCGAATCCGAACCGAGCACGATATAACCGCCGCCCGAATCACCGATAAACGCCGTGCCCTGACTGGCACCGGAGTCGCCGCCCAGAACCAGATCGTGTGTGCCCGCACTCAGCGCAGGCACGCTTGCGCCAACGCCGGACTGCTGGGTGCCGCCGTGGCAGCCCGCCAGGCAAAGTGCCGCTATGGGAATCAGCCAGTCGCCGCGCATGTCACTCTCCCTGACCGCTGGCAAACAGGGCGTGCAGCTTGATCTTGACTGCGTCCTCGTTGCTGCGCCGTGCCTGCGGCAGACCTTCGATCACAGTCACGGTGATCACCTTGTCCTTGAGCGCGTTGGCTTCGGAGTCCGCGTTCTGGTCATCCAGAAGCGTGACCCCGGCAGGTGCGGTCTGCGGCGGAATGACGAAGGAGATGCCCGGGTAATCGACACCGGCGCCGTATCCGACAGCGGTCGGACTGTCCGAGAGCTTGTTGTAGAACACCGGCTCGTAATCCGTCGCCACACCCATGCGGGTGAAACGGAACGGCAGGCTCGCAGCCTGCCCAGCCTGGAACACCGGCACGTTGACGTTCAGCCCGACACCCGGCGGCAGCAGACGGCCGTCAGTCCCGCGCTGCGTCTGCAACTGCTGCACCAGCTTGAGCACGATGCCGGCCACTTCATATTCCGGTGCGCCGTCGGCCAGCGCGGTGTAAGGACGCGAACCGGTCGCCGCGTAGCTGACGGCAATCGAAGGAATGCCGCGGTTGATGCCGTAGAGCGCGTTGTTCACGGTGCCCGAAGAATTGTTGATCATGCCTTCGTTGCTGCCCTCGTTGGGCCCGGAGATCACCAGGTCGGGCTGACCCTGCCAGTGCTGCGCGGCGATGACGTCAAGGCCGTAGAGCAGCGACATCACCGGCGTGCCATCGACGTAGTGAATATCCGGATCATTCGGATCGGCACCGACGCCCGGCGCCCCGGCCTTGATCGTGCCGTAGCGACTGTCCTTGGCCAGCGGCGTTACCGGCACCAGGAAATTCATCGCGCCGCCGGTGCCGCTGTTGTTCTGCGTCGGCGCCGAGATCACCACGTCGTTCCCGGCCTGTTTAAGGGTCTGGTACAGCGCGCGGATATTGGCGGTCTCGAAGCCATCGTCGTTCGACAGCAGGATATTCAGTGCATGGGCCTGCGCCGAAACGGTCATCCAAAGTACAACGCAAAGAATACGCATCACGATTTTCATGCTGTTCTCCTCAATGAATTTTTGTATGGATCAGTACTGCGGCAAACGGGGATTGCGCCGCGCCAGCACGCCATCGGCGTGGGCGCGATAGGCCTGGTCGAAGACTTCCGGTTGCGGGATCAGCCAGAACTGCCCGGCGTGGATGCCGTCGAAGACCCGGCTCGCAAACACGTCCGGCTCCAGCCCGTTCTGCGCGAGCATCTCGCGCATGTTCTGCACGAAACCTTCGACCGCAGGATTCGGCGCCGTGCCGAACGGACTCCTGAAGATGCCGGTCTTGACCGGCCCCGGCGCCAGCAGCGAGACGCCGACCGGTGCCTTGAGCATTTCCATCTCGGCACGCAGCGATTCGGTCAGCGCCAGCACCGCATATTTGCTGACCGAATACGGCGCCATCAGCGGGCTGGCGAGAAAGCCGCCGACCGACGAGGTGTTGACGATGTGCGCCGGCCGCGCGGCCGACAGCAGGCGCGGCACGAAGCTGCGCAGGCCGTGCAGGACGCCGTGAAAATTCACGCCCAGACAGCGCTGCCAGGCCGCGGCCTCGATCTCCCAGCTGAAGCCGGTCACCATCACGCCAGCGTTGTTGAACAACAGGTCGACTTCGCCATAGGCCGCGTAGCAGCGCCGCGCCAGTTGCTCGACCGCGTCGGCGTCGGTGACATCCGTTGGCACCACCAGCACCTCGGTGTCGAGCCGCTTCGCCAGCGCCTGAAGTGCGTCGGCCTGCACGTCGGCCAGCACCAGCCGCATGCCCAGTGCCGCGGCCTGCTGCGCCAGTCCCATGCCGATGCCGCTGGCGGCGCCGGTGATGACCGCGACGCCGTCCTTGATGCGCAATACTCTCGACATGGCTCAGCCCGCAGCCGCGGCCCTGGGACGCGCCTTGCCAGCAGCCTGCTGTTCGCGGAAATAGGGAATCACGTGCTCGCCGATGTTCTTCAGCGTCTGCAGCTGCGCCCACTGCGGCACGGTGCCCATCTGGCAGATGAACAGGATTTCGTCGGCACCGGCCTCGATCAAACGCTGCACATAGCCGATGCAATCCTTCACCGTGCCGTAGGCGTGGTTGGGATTGAGCAGCATCATCTGCGGATCGCTGAAATCGAAACTGATGCTCTCGGAGGCGAAGTTGGTCTTGATCACGTCCTTGCCGCTGGCGTCGTGCGCGATCACCTCGTCGTCCCACTGCGTGGGATCGGGCTTGGGCGTACCGCCATACCAGTGCCCCAGCGATTCCATGAAGTAGCGCTGACCCTTGATACCGATCTTGCGCGCCTGCTGGCCGTCGTCGAGGACGATGGTCGGACACAGCGCGGCGAGATGTTCGATCGGCCGGAAGCCGACCTGATCCTCGGCCTTGCGCGACGCCCAGGCCTTGCGATAGACCGCGTTCTTGCCGGCCACATCCTCGGGCCCGCCAAAGCCCAGCACCAGTGCGCCCATGCCGCGCTGTCCGGCGCGCGTCAGCGTGTCGGTGTTGGTGCAGGCCAGGTACATCGGCGGATGAGGGTCCTGATACGGCTTGGGGTGGATCGGCCGGCGCGGAATCTTGATGTATTCGCCGTCGTGCTCGATCTCATCCTGCGTCATGATTTTCGGAATCAGGTACATCGCCTCGTCGATCTGCGGATACAGCGTCGCCAGGTCGTAGCCGAAGGTACCGGCCTCCTGCTGGGTGCCGCCCTTGCCGACGCCGAAATGCACGCGGCCATGCGAGAGCAGGTCGAGCGTGGCGATGCGCTCCGCCACTTTCACCGGGTGATTCATCGCTGGTGGCAGGCACACTACGCCGTGACCGAGGCCGATGCGTTGCGTCTTGCCGGCGAGGAACGCCAGCACCGTTTCCGGCGCGCTCATGTGCGCGTAGTTGGTCAGCGCAGTGTGTTCGACACACCAGACCACGTCGAAGCCGAGCTGCTCGGCGAGTTCGACCTGCTCGACGATCTCGTCGAAAATCTTACGGTCTCCTGCGCGCGTGGCATCCGTGGTCTGTGCCTCGTAGATCAGTGAAAATCGCATGTCATCCTCCTGCGTGCGTGAATTTTCGCGGCCGGACCTCCCGGCCATGACCGCAGTGTCCCCAGCCGCATCCCGCCGCACATCATCCGGCTCGATATCTCCATTCGGACGAAGCCGCTGGCCGCGCCGCGCGCCAACAATCGGGCAAAGGGCATCCACGCAAGCCCGCAGTCATTACAGAATCCAAGGAGAACCGCATGTCGCTCGATCCACAGACCCAGGCCATCCTGCAGGCGCTCGCGCAGATGCCGGCGATGGACTACTCGACGCTGACCGCGCCGGCACTGCGCGCCGCCATGGCGGCGATGTCGCCGCCGGCAAAGGGCGACGCGGTCGCAGCCATCGAGAACCGTGAAATTCCCGGCGCAGGCGGTCCGCTGAAACTGCGCCTCTACCGTCCGGCGGGCGCCGGCCCGTTTCCGGTCACGATGTTTTTCCACGGCGGCGGCTTCGTGATCTGCGATCTCGATTCGCACGACAACATCTGCAGCAGCCTCGCGAACCGCGCCGGCAGCCTGGTGATCTCGGTGGATTACCGGCGCGCACCGGAGGCGCCGTTTCCGGCGGCGGTGGAAGATGCGGTGGCGGCGACGCGCTGGGCGCACCTGCACGCAAAAGAAAACGGTGGCGACGCCGGCCGCATCGCCGTGGCCGGCGACAGCGCCGGCGGCAACCTTGCCGCGGTCACCGCGCAGCTGACGCGCGATGGCGGCCCCGAGCTCTGTCACCAGCTGCTGCTCTATCCGGTGACCGACTGTGCGATGAACACCGCGTCCTACCGCGAGTTCGGCGAAGGCTATTACCTCACCGCGGAGATGATGCGCTGGTTCCTGCAGCAGTATCTGCAGGACACGGCACGCGCCGACGACCCGCGCGCCTCGCCCTTGCGTCAGCGCAAGCTCGCGGGCCTGCCGGACGCCACCGTGTTCACCGCCGAATGCGATCCTTTGCGCGACGAAGGCGAAGCCTACGCCAAAGCGATGCTGTCCGCGGGCAACGAAGTTCACCTGCACCGCTGGCCGGGACAGATCCACGGATTCATCAGCATGACCGGCGTGCTCGACAGCGCGCAGCAGGCGCTGGACGCGGCCGCGGCGGCATTGCGCAGCGCGTTCGCCGCCGCGCCGGTCTGCGACTGAACACGGAGTCCTTCGATGCCGACATCCATCGTGACAGCAGGCGGCGCCGGGAGTAGGGTGTTGCCTGAATCCGCGGTCGCCGAC
>DATMTG010000027.1:0-4802 GCA_035565075.1 Stenotrophobium sp. | reverse complement strand
AGCCACGAAGGGCGCGAACTGCAACGCATGATCCGGCAGGCGCTGTCGGGCGGCCCCGGCAACCCCGGCGAGGACGAATCGACCGCGGTGGTCGAGGGCCTGTCGGTGACGCGGCCCTCGGGACGCAGCAAGCTCGGCGTGCTGGTGCGCACGGTGCCGATGGGCCGCTGGTCGGAGAGTCGCCAGCGTCCGGCACTGGTGGTGTTCCTGCGCGATCCCGAATCCAACGTCGCGCAGCCCTCGCACGAACTGCTGCGCCGCCTGTTCGGTCTCACCCGCATGGAAGCGGCACTGGCGATGCTGCTGGCCGAAGGCAACACCCTCGACGAAGCCGCCGAGAAGATGGACGTGCGCCGCAACACCGCGCGCACGCACCTGCGCTCGATCTTCTGCAAGACCGGCGTGACCCGCCAGACCATGCTGGTGCGGCTGCTGCTCAACAGCGTGATCACGCTGGTTTGAGGTATCCATCCTGCTGACCGCAGAGGGATTTTCTCGCGCAAGCGGTCCAGCGCGATCACACGCCAGCGTGTCTCAGCCAGGCCGCCCTGCAAACACCGGCGCGACGGCGGCCGCACCCAGATCCAGCACCAGCGTCGAAGTCACCACGCAGCGCGTTGCCTCGATTTTCCAGCCGGACGCGGTCTTGACGTATTCATCGTCGTAGTAGGCGCCGAGCTGGGTCAACTTTTTTTCTTGCGTGTTGATCAGCTGGTAGTGCAGGCCCCAGTGACCCTTGGCGCGCTTGTCGCCAATCAAGGTGATTTGCGGATTGACGCCGTGGTGCATCTCGACCATGTAATCGTGGCAGGCCATTTGCGTGAAAATCGCGACCAGTGCATCGGCGTTATCGAAGGTGCCGATGACGCCATAGTCGATGCGCACCGGGCCGTCGGCAAAACATGCACGCATCGCCTTGGGGTCCTTGGCGTCGCAGGCCGCCAGATAGGCCGACTTGAGTGCGCATATGACTTCGCGGTCTTCCAGCGCCTGCAGGCGCTGCGCCATCTGTTCTGGGGTCATGCCGGAATCTCCTCCAATATTTTCAGGCCACACTACACCGCAGTCACAGGCAGGGTGAATCCTCCGTTTGGATGGGATGCCGGCTGATCTTGCGGACACTACTGCAAACAGGTGACGCACCACCGCCGCGCGGCCTCTACTGTCCTGCCACAACCATACGCGGGAAGGAGAACCCATGACAGCAGAGCACGACGCCGTTGCGCAGGTCAGCAGCGGCGAAAGCTGGGCCGCGTTCTGCGACAGCCTCAAGCGCGCCGGCGAGCAGATCCTGCGACCGGAGGCGCCGGCCGACGAACTGACCCGCGCCGAGGGTTACCGTTACCTGACGCGACTGCTGCGCATCGGTCTGGAAATGCACCTGGAATTCGCCGATCCCGATTTCCCCGGCTTCTTCGCGCCCTCGCACGAGACCGGCAAGATCGGCGCCGACAACCCGGACAATCTCTACCTGATGGGCCGGCTCAACGGTGCACACGACTACGTGATCCGAGGCAATCGCGGCACGGTGTCGTACCTGAGTTTCGGCACGCAGAAGGGCGGCTATGAAACCAACGGCAAGATGGAGCAGACCGGCTTTCTCGATTCCAGCCAGTTGCAGACCGATGCCGAGGGCCACTTTGAACTGGTGCTGAGCCAGCAGCAGCGGCCCGGCAACTGGGTGCGGCTGGAAGCGGGCAGCAACGCTGTCATCGTGCGCCAGACTTTTCTCGATCGTCGGCAGGAGCGGCCGGCGCAGATGAGCATCGCGCGCCTCGGCAACGACGCCACGCCGGAGCCGCTCAGCGCCGTGCGCCTGCAGAGCGGCCTGAACAACGCCGCGAAATTCGTCGAGGGCACCGCGACGCTGTTTGCCAACTGGGCACAGGGTTATCTCAAGCATCCCAACGAATTGCCACCCGCAAATCAACTGCTATGCCAGAGCGTCGGCGGCGATCCGAACATCTTCTACTACCATTCCTACTGGCAGCTGGCCGAAGACGAGGCCCTGATCGTGCAGGTGCCGCGCGTCCCCGAGTGCCGCTTCTGGAACCTGCAGATCAACAACTGGTGGATGGAGTCGCTGGACTACCGTTTCCACCGCATCCACCTCAACCAGCATTCGGCAAAACTCGATGCCGACGGTGGCGTGACGATGGTGCTGGCGCATCGCAAGCCTGATTTTCCTGACGGCCACCCCAACTGGCTCGAAACCGCTGGCCACGACCGCGGCACGATGTGCATGCGCTGGGTCGGGGCAAAAGAACACGTGCATCCGGCGACGCGCGTCGTCCGGATTTCTGAAATCGCCAAGGAGCTGAAAGCATGAATGCGGTACCGACCTTCGTTCCCGAACGGCTGCTCGAAGAAGCCCGTGCCGCCACCGGCGGCCTGCGCGATTTCGGCGATCCCAGTTTTCGCAGCGGTCTCGATGTCCTGTGCAAGGCGCTCGACGGCGAGGCGCGGCTGTCGGACATGGGCCGCGGCATCCTGCACCAGAAGCTGGTGGCGCAGCTCGTCAACCGTTTGCGCGTGGAAGACTATTTCACGCGCCACCCTGAAATCGCTGACGAAAAGGTTGCGGCGCCGCTGGTGATCGTCGGCCTGCCGCGCACCGGCACCACCAAGCTGCACCGCCTGTTGTCGCGCGACCCGCGTTTCTACTGGATGGCGTTCTGGGAATCGCAGTTCCCGGTGCCGTTCCCTAACGAGACGCTGCAGCAGCCCGAAGCGCGCATCGCCGAGGCGCGCGGCATGGTGACGATGATGACGCAGGCGATGCCCAAGCTGCTGGCGATCCACCCGATGGACGCCGACGAGGCCGACGAGGAGGTGATGCTGATGGAGCATTCCTTCATGTCCGCATTCAACGCCTACGCCAACATTCCCAGCTACACCGCGTGGCTGGACCAGCAGGACCAGGCGCCGGCCTACCGGTACCTGCGCCGCATCCTGCAATTCCTGCAGTGGCAGAAGCGCCAGCGCGGCATCAGCGCCGAGCGCTGGGTGCTGAAGGCGCCGCATCACCTGCTGCGCATGGACGTGCTGCTGCGCGTGTTCCCCGGCGTGCAGGTGATCCAGACGCATCGCGATCCGGTCAAGAGCATCCCGTCGATTTCCAGTTTCATCCACACGCTGTGGGCGATCTACAGCAACGACGCCGACCCGAAGGCCGCGGGTCGTGAATGGAGCGCGCTGATGAACCGCGCGTTGCGCCACACCATGAAAGTACGGGCCGGCGCGCCGGCCAAGACCTTCATGGACGTGCGCTTCCAGGACACCGTCGCGCAGCCGATGCAGGTGGTGCAGCGCATCTATGAATTCATCGGCTGGCCCCTGAACGACGCCGCACGCACTAAAATGCAGGACTGGCTGGTGCAGGACGAGAAATCCCACCAGGGCGGCCACGAATACGGCCCCGAACAGTTTGGTCTGAGCGCCGAGCAGCTGCGCGAGGATTTTTCCGAGTACCGCACCCGTCACATCGAGGAACCGCAGCATGGCTGAGCAGAAATCGACCAACGTCAAGTGGCATGAGGGCACGGTCAGCCGCGAGGACCGTTACCGCCTGCTGGGTCAGCGCGGCGCGACGCTGTGGTTCACCGGGTTTTCCGGCAGCGGCAAGAGCACCGTGGCCTGCGCGCTGGAAGAGGCGCTGACCGCCCGTGGCCGCCTCTGCTACCGGCTCGACGGCGACAATATCCGCCTGGGTATCAACCGCAACCTCGGCTTCTCCGCCGAGGACCGCACCGAGAACATCCGCCGCATCGGCGAGATTGCCAAGCTGTTCGTGGACACCGGCGTGATCGCGCTGTCGAGTTTCATCAGCCCGTATCGCGCCGACCGCGACCAGGCGCGCAAGGAGCATGAAGACGCCGGCATGACCTTCATCGAAGTCTTCGTCGACTGCCCGCTGGCGGTGGCCGAGGGCCGCGACCCCAAGGGCCTCTACAAGAAGGCCCGCGCCGGGCAGATCAAGCATTTCACCGGCATCGACGACCCCTACGAAGCACCCGAGAACCCGGAGATTCATCTGCACACCGACCGGATGACGCTGGAGCAGGAAGTCGCCACGCTGATTGCCGCGCTCGAAACGCGTGGCATCCTGCCCACGCGCGCCGCCGCATGAACCCTGCCACGCTGCTGGAAGAAATCCTGCGCATCAGCGTCGCCGCCGGCGATGCCATCATGCAGGTCTATGGCTCCGCCGACTTCGGCGTCACCTACAAGGACGACGCATCGAAGTCGCCGCTGACCCAGGCCGATCTGGCCGCGCATCACCTCATCCTCGACGCGCTGGCGCGACTCACGCCGGAACTGCCATGCCTGTCGGAAGAGGCGGCGGACATCGGCTACGACACGCGGCGCGCATGGCCACGCTACTGGCTGATCGACCCGCTCGACGGCACCCGCGAATTCGTCAAGCGCAACGGCGAGTTCACCGTCAACATCGCGCTGATCGAAAATGGCAAACCCATACTCGGTGTGGTGCACGCGCCGGCGCTGCACGTGAGCTATCTTGCCGCGCAGGGCGTCGGCGCATTTCGCATCAGCAACGGCCAGCGCAGCGCCATCCACAGCCGCAAGACGCCGCAGCGGCCGAGCCTGGTGGTGAGCAAATCTCACCGCGACGCCGCGCTCGACGTGCTGCTGGCACCGGCGCCCGCGCACGACGCGGTCAGCCGCGGCAGCTCGCTGAAATTCTGCCTCGTCGCCGAAGGCAGCGCCGATCTCTATCCGCGCACCGGCCCGACCTCGGAGTGGGACACCGGCGCCGGTCAGTGCGTCGCCGAACAGGCCGG
>DATMTG010000026.1:0-4352 GCA_035565075.1 Stenotrophobium sp. | reverse complement strand
CCACCGCCTTTTTCATTTCTGAAACGCCGCATTACAGCAGTTGGCGGAACGACTGGCAGTGAAAGACGCGCTCCGGCCGATGTGACAAGCCCGCGCGAAACCCGCACGTTCAAGGCGCCGGAGAGGACTATTGCGAACAGGGTTGCAGGTCGATGACATGATCGCCGGGGGCAAGCGTCATGTCGATCGAATGGCAGCCTGATTGCGCGACCGTGAAGGTCAATGTCGTGGACTTATCGGTATGAATCGTCGCGGTCAACGGCTGCGCCGGGTCGAGCGCCATGTCGGCGAGATCGAAGCGCACATGCGCGACGCCGGAGAGCTGCGCATCGAAGGCGTTGCGTACAGTCCCGGATACCGGTGCGAACTGCCAGGACTGCGCCGCATAGGGCGACAGTGGCTGACCGTCGAGGGGGCCGGTATCGACACCCACCGACGCGACCGGCGTGATCGTCTCTTGCGGGCGGGCGAAAGTTCGCACATCGACGGTCGCGGTACCGTTTACCGGGTTTGAAGCCTCGAGATCGTGAACGAACCAGGCGTCGGCGAAGCGCAGGCCCACCGGCTTGCCCGCCGTCGCCTGGTCGGTGTTTGATGCCGTGTCGACCGCTCGCTCGAACGGCATCGAGCGCGAATAGATCACATGCGACGGCGAGCGCTCGCGCCGCAATCCCTTCAGATAACGCGCGCCGACGCTGTAATCGTTCTGTAGCCCCGGACTGAAATGCGTGTTGCCGGGAAGCAGGTTAAGCCGGTAGCGGAGGCCGAGCGCCTGCAGACGCTGCACCGCGGCCAGCGCGTTGGTGATCGGGACATCGGCATCGATATCGCCCTGGTAGATCTCGATGGGCTCGTACAGCAGGTTCGACAGCGACGGGATGATATCCGGCACCTTCAGCGTTGTTGTCGCAGGCTGGTTGCCGCCGACCAGCCCCTCAATGACGAATGCGCCGGCGAAACGATCCGGTTGTGTTGCGGCAAACATGTAGGTGGCGTATCCGCCCATCGAGTAGCCGGCCACGGTCAGCCGATCCGGATCGATGGGAAGCACGGATTGCGCGTCGTCGATCGCTTGCAGCACGTCGTGATAGACCGCGCCCTGGAATAGATCGAAAGGACTGCGACCGCCCGGGCTGATGAGGATGGCGCCGTTGTCGTCGCCGAGGTTCTGAAACAGACCGGGCGTGATCGCCGCCAAGCCATGCGCGGTCATGCTCGATCCGCGCAGGATCAGCGTCGCAGGTGTCGGCGCCCCGGTAAATCCACGCGGCACGTAAAGCCCGTATTCACGCAGTGTACCGGTGACCCCGCCTTCGCTGCTGATCGCTTCCGGCGCGACGAACGTTCGCACGTTGTAGCCGATGCCCGGCGACAGACGTTCGCTGTCGCCGGCACGGAGCCGGTCCAGGGAAACTTCAGTGATGAATGGATCAATGTCGTGCGCTGCCAGCGCCAGCGCCTGCATGCGGTCGTAAGTCGATTGCACGGGTACGCCGAAGCGCGGTACGACTTTCGCGAGAGGTCCTTCGCTGCCGCCGGCATCGAATTCGTAGCCGCCGCCCGAAACCAGGCTGGTCGCCGCGACGAATCGCAGATGCGCGCCGTCGGGCGTTGCGACCAATGCCAGTGGCAGTTTCGCCTCAAGCGTGTTGACGTAATCGCTGGCGTCTGCAGCCGCAGCGGCATCGTGGGTCTTTCCAGACGCCAGGTCGATGATCCGCACGCCGTTTGCGGTGACGAGTACCGCTGTGTCCGCCTGCGATGTCGTGAGTCCGGAGCCGAATGGCACGGTGAATGCGGCGCCGGATTTGCCAGTGTCGAACAGCAGCAGCAAGGCCGTGCGTACCGGGTCGCGCATGGTGGTGGTGCGCGCCAGCACGTAGAGGTCGGCGTCGCGGACGGCGAAGCGTAATTCGTAGAGATCGGCTTCTTCGACGAACGGTCCGGCGCCGGCCTGCGGAATCACGAACGCAATGCCGCCTGGAACACGTTGCAGTGGGTTGTAGAGATTGCCGAGCGAGTCGAGCAGCCCGTAGACCAGCGGTACGCCCGGCAGGGCCGCGCCATACGCCGTGTACGGATAGTCCTCGTAGATCCACTCGCCCTGGTCGTAGTGCGCTGTGCCGGCGAGATGGGACGGCTCAGCGCGCCAATGGTTGGGATTGCCGTCGAGCGGAATCGGTGCGTCGTTCGGTGCCGCGGGTAACACGATGACTTGTGGCGTCGCGGCGACCAGCGGGTTGCTGAGAAGTGCGGGTGTGGGCGTGTCTCCTGCCGCGCTGCTTCCACCCGCCGCCGGTGCGCCACTGGCTGCAGGCAGGGATAACGACCCCGAGCTGCCGCATGCGGTCAGCAAAACCACCAGCGACAGGGCAAGAAGCCCGCGCATCAACCACCGTAGACCGGGACGGTCAGCGAGCTGGGATCGGCACCGCCTTCCATCACCGTGTTGGTTGCCGGCAACAGCGGCACGATCTGCGTCGCCAGCGGATTGTTGCGGTCGAACATGATCGAAACCGGCGCATGGGTCGGCACGTCGTAGCTGGTCAGCCGCAGTTGCAAGCGATGGCCGGCGGCCAGCACGTAGGCGGTCGGCCAGATTTCAAAATCGAAGTCATAGGTCTGGCCCGACGTCAGCGGCATCGGATCGACATGCGTGTGGTACGGAACGCCGTTGCGCTGGCTACGCGCGGTGTCGAGCGCGCGATGCGAGGCGCGCAGATAGCCGTTGCTGATCAGGGTCTCGCTACCGTCGGTGCCGACGTCGGCAAGCTTGGCTATCCAGTCGGTGTCGCTCGCGGTCGAGGCGGCGACCAGGTGCAGGATGGTCGGCCCCACCAGCGTCGTCTTCTGCGTCAGCGGCGCGCTGCGCCAGGTCAGTCCCATGCCGTCGGCGAGACGCTGATCCGTCGGCAGATACGGCGAGGCCGCCACCGTGCCGTACTCGTCGAAGCTCATGCTCAACCCTGCGGCCGGATTGGTGAAATAGCTTTCGCTGCCGCCCGCCGTTGGCGCCGTCGCCGTCAGCATGCCGCTGTCGAGAAACATCTTCAGCATCTGCGTCTGCGGCGGCGGCCACTGCCGGCTCTCGAGGTAGCCGTTGCCCGGTTGCAGGTAGACGCGCACCGGGCTGCGCGGCGGTATCGGCGTGCCAAGCAGGTAATGCGACAGGAACTCGACGATCACCGCCTGTTCGTTGTCCTGATTCGGCGGATTGGTCAGCGGTGCGAACTCGCCGCCGCAACCCTTGTGCGTGCACGGGTCGATGTACAGTCTCGTTTCTACGCCAGGCCGTTGCGCCAGCGCCTTGTAATTCTCGATCGCGCCGCGCACGAAACCATCGCGCCAGCCGTCGACGATCAACACCGGTACCTGGATCCTGTCGATGTTGTAGATCGGCGAACGATCGCGGTAGAACACATCGTCGTTCGGCCTTTGCAGGTAGTCGAACAGGATCGGCGTGCCGGTCAGCTGCTGGAGTTTGCCGAGCACAGTCTGTTGCAGCATGCCCGGATCGGTGTTGACGCCGGCATAGCCCGGCGCACCCTGCACTGCGATGTACTGCACGTCGAAGAACAGGTTGAGGATGCCGCCGTGGGTGTAGCCATCGCGGTAGAGATCGGACAGCGCCACCTGCGGCGCGATCGCGGCGAGATGCGGCGGCTGTTGTTCGGCCGCCAGCAACTGCGTGATGCCGACATAGGAGCCGCCGGACATTCCGACCTTGCCGCTGGAATACGGCTGAGTACCGAAGTATTCGATCAGTTCATAACCGTCGCGCGCCTCGCGCGGCGAAAAATAATTGCCGTCGAGATTGCCCTCGCTGCCGCCGGTACCGCGCACGTCCACCACCGCGCCGATCATGCCGCGCGTGGCAAAGGTCGGCTGGTCCGGCGCGCTGCTCAAGGCATGGCGGCCATACGGTGTCATCGACAGCACCACCGGGAATTTTCCGGGTGCCGGTGTCTTGCCGTCGAGTGACGGGAACGTCACCGTCGCCCCGAGCAGCACGCCGTCATCCATCGGGATCGACACTTCCTGCGAAACGGTCTTGCTGTAAGTCGTCGGCGGCAGCGTGAACGCGGCCTCCTTGCCCGACGCCGACGCAGCGACCGGCGTCGACCCCTGCATACCGCAGGCGGTACAAAGCAATGCAATGATGCAAGTGGTCGCAGTGATTGTGGCCTTCATGATCGTCTCCCTTCTCTCCATATCCCGGCGATCTTGGTCGCCGTTTGCCATCACAGACTGTAGTACCGGTCAGATACGAAAACTTGGATGAAACGCTTGCCCGTACCGGACAGGTCTGCAGCAGCACGATTGTACTGAGTCATAGTGATACCACCCGCTCT
>DATMTG010000025.1:0-3201 GCA_035565075.1 Stenotrophobium sp. | reverse complement strand
GGCGGGCTGCCCCGCCGGCGCGTGCTGCGGCCGTGTTGGGTATACTCGCGCGGGTTTGATTGCGTACCGGGACCGGAACGGGCAGGTTTCATCGCCTTCCGGCACCCACGACCACCAGCATATGGCAAATAAGAGCAATATCTTTCTGATCGGCCCGATGGGTGCCGGCAAGACCACGGTGGGCAAACGCCTCGCCGAGACGCGTGGCATGGAGTTCATCGACAGCGACCACGAAATCGAGGCTCGCACCGGCGTCGACGTCGCCTTCATCTTCGAGAAGGAAGGCGAGGAAGGTTTCCGCAAGCGCGAGCGCGCCGTGATCGCCGAGCTGACCGGCCGCAGCAATATCGTGCTCGCCACCGGCGGCGGTGCGGTCATCGACGCCGACAATCGCCAGGTGCTGTCGGCACGCGGTTTCGTGGTCTACCTGCACGCCAGCGTCGAGCAGCAGCTCGCACGCACGCTTCGCACCGAAAACCGGCCGCTGCTGCAGAACGCAGACGACCGCGGCGCCGTGCTGGAAACCCTGTTCACCGCACGCGAACCGCTGTACCGTGAAATCGCCGACCTGATCCTGCAGACCGACGGTCGCAACGCACGGGTACTGGCCCGTGATATCGAGGATCACCTCGAGCGCCCCGCCAGCGCCTTCTGAGCCTTAACCCCATGCGCACGCTTACCGTCGAACTCGGCAACCGCAGCTATCCCATTCATATCGGCAACGGCCTGTTGTCGGACCCCCAGCAATACGCCGGGCTGCAGGATCGCCGGCTCAAGATCGTCACCGACGTCAACGCCGGACGACGCTATCTCAACACCGTACTCACCACGCTCAAGCTCACGCCCGACGATGCCCTGGTTCTGCCTGCGGGTGAGGCGCAGAAGAGCTGGGCCAATGCCGAAAAAATCCTCGACTGGCTGCTCACGCACCAGCTCGGCCGCGACGGCTGCGTCATCGCCTTGGGCGGCGGCGTGATCGGCGACATGACCGGCTTCTGCGCGGCGCTGTACCAGCGTGGCATCGATTTCGTCCAGATCCCGACGACGCTGCTGTCGCAGGTGGACTCCTCGGTCGGCGGCAAGACCGCGGTCAACCATCCGCGCGGCAAGAACATGATCGGCGCCTTCCACCAGCCGCAACTGGTGCTGGCCGATACCGCGACGCTCAAGACCCTGCCGCGGCGCGAGCTGCTGTCCGGCGTTGCCGAGATCATCAAATACGGCATGCTGGCCGATGCTGAATTCTTCAAATGGCTGGAACAGCACATCGACCGCGTGCTGGCGCTGGAGGCCGATGCACTGGACAAGGCCATCTACCGCAGCTGCGAACTCAAGGCCCGGATCGTCGCGCTGGACGAGCGCGAGAGCGGCCCGCGCGCGCTGCTGAATCTCGGCCACACCTTCGGCCATGCCATCGAGACCTACACCCACTACACCGAGTGGCTGCACGGCGAAGCGGTCGCCGTCGGCCTGTGCATGGCCGCCGACATGTCGGCGCAACTCGGCTGGATCGATGCCGAAACCGCGGCCCGCTGCACCGCATTGGTCCACAAGACCGGCCTGCCGGTACGCCCGCCTGCCGGCATGACCGCTGCCGATTTCATCGAACTGATGGGCCACGACAAGAAAGTCGCGGCCGGCAAGCTGCGCCTGGTTCTGCTGCGCGGCATCGGCATGGCGGTCTTGTCCGCCGACTTCGACCGCAAGGCGCTGGACAGCACGCTGGCGCACTTTACGACGCCTTGAGCCGCTTGCGCGGTACGCTCCCGCAAGCAGGCCCCGATACGGTTTGCGCTGAAAGCACTACACTGACCGCATGAGCCACGACCTCGCCGCCTATGCCGCCGACCCCCAGCGCAGTCGCGGTCGTCAGCACCCGGAGCCGCCGCCGCATTCACGCAGCGAGTACCAGCGCGATCGTGATCGCATCATTCATTCAGCCGCGTTCCGCCGCCTGGAGTACAAGACCCAGGTGTTCGTCAATCATGTCGGCGACCTGTTCCGCACGCGGCTGACGCATTCGCTCGAAGTCGCGCAGATCGCCCGCAGCGTCGCGCGTTCCTTGTCGCTCAACGAAGACCTGTGCGAGGCCATCTCGCTGGCGCACGACCTCGGCCACACGCCCTTCGGCCATGCCGGCCAGGATGCACTCAACGCCTGCATGAAGCCCTATGGCGGATTCGAGCACAACGCGCAATCGCTGCGCGTGGTCGATGAACTCGAGAACAAGTACGCCGATTTTCGCGGTCTCAACCTGACCTTCGAGACGCGTGAAGGCATCCTCAAACACTGCTCGCTCAAGCACGCGCGCGAACTCGGCAGCATCGGTGAACGCTTTCTGCAGCGGCAGCAGCCGGGACTGGAAGCACAGCTCGCCAACCTTGCCGACGAAATCGCCTATAACAATCACGATATCGATGACGGCCTGCGCGCCCGCCTGCTCGATGTCGAGCAACTACGGCAAGTACCGCTGTTCCGGCGCCATCACGACGCAACGCTCAAGGCCTACAAAAGCCTGACGCCCAAGCAAGAGCGCCACGAAACTATCCGCCGCATCATCGACGCCCTGGTCAGCGACCTTACCGAAACCTCGCGTGCCGCGCTGACCAAGTCGCGGGCAAGCAGCATCGACGCCGTACGTGCACGCGCCAAACCGCTGATCGGCTACAGCACGCAGGCCCGCGAAGATAATCTGCAGCTCAAGAAATTCCTGCGCGAGCACCTTTACCTACACCATCAGGTCTATCGCATGACGACCAAGGCGCAGCGCGTGGTCCGCGAGCTTTTTGCGGCGCTATTCAACGATCCACGCCTGATGCCACCCGAAGTTTTTGTAGCCGCGCAGGCCGCCGAAAAATCCGGCGGCAAAGTCCGCCTCGCACGCACCGTCGCCGACTACATCGCCGGCATGACCGACCGCTACGCACTCGACGAACACGAGCGCCTGTTCGACCCACGCCGCCTGCGCTAAAATAATTGGGGACAGTCCCTAATTATTTGATATATGGCCCGACTCCCGCGATTCAGTGTTGCTGGCTATCCCCATCATGTGATCCAACGCGGCAATAACCGCCAGCCGGTGTTTCTGGACGCCCAGGATCATCAGCGCCATCTCGATCTGCTGTACGAGCACGCAGCCGTGGAAAAGGTCGCGGTTCACGCCTACGTGCAGATGACCAACCACGTGCATCTGCTGATGAC
>DATMTG010000024.1:0-10559 GCA_035565075.1 Stenotrophobium sp. | reverse complement strand
CAAGAGCGGGTGGGCGAAGAAACAGTCGAGAGCGCATCATGAGTGAGCAGCTGCCGCCGCAGGACGAAAATTATGTGATCGCCAATCGTCGCGAGAAGCTCGAGAAGCTGCGTGCCGCCGGCAACGCCTATCCGAACAGGTTTCGCCGCGACACGCTGGCGGATTACCTGCACGGCGTCTACGGCGCGCAGTCGGCCGACGCGCTGGAAGGCAACACGCAGCAGTTCCGCATCGCCGGCCGCCTGATGGCCAAGCGCGTGATGGGCAAGGCCAGCTTCGGCCAGTTGCAGGACATGTCCGGGCGCATCCAGATCTTCGTGCAGATGGCGACGCTGGGCGAGGCGGAATACGAGGCGTTCAAGACCTATGACGTCGGCGACATCCTCGGCGCCAGCGGCGGCGTGTTCAAGACCAAGACCGGCGAATTGTCGCTGCGCGCGAACCGCGTCGAGCTGCTGGTCAAGGGCGTGCGACCGCTGCCGGAGAAATGGGCGGGCCTGACCGACACCGAGATCCGCTATCGCCAGCGCTACCTCGACCTGATCGTCAATCCCGACGTGAAAAAAGTCTTCGACAAGCGCGGCCAGACCGTGCGCTTCATCCGCAATTTTTTCGACACGCTGGGCTACAGCGAAGTCGAGACGCCGATGATGCAGCCGATTCCCGGCGGCGCCACCGCCAGGCCGTTCGTCACGCATCACAACGCGCTGGATCGTGACCTCTACCTGCGCATCGCGCCGGAGCTGTACCTCAAGCGACTGGTCGTCGGCGGCTTCGAGAAGGTCTACGAGATCAACCGCAACTTCCGCAACGAGGGCCTGAGCACGCGGCACAATCCCGAGTTCACCATGCTCGAGTTCTACCAGGCCTATGCTGATTACCGCGAGCTGATGGACCTGATCGAAAACCTGCTGCGCGACCTGACGCTGGCGGTGCATGGCTCGGGACAACTGAGCTACCAGGGCCGTGAATACGACATGGAACAGCCGTTCAACCGCTGGACCATGCGCGAGGCGGTGTTGCAGTTCAATCCGGGGTTCGATGCTGCGCAGATCAACGAGCGCGCCTATCTCGCCGATCAGGCGCGGCAGCTGCGCTGCGACGTCAAGCCCGGGTATGGCGCCGGCAAGCTGCTGACCGAGATTTTCGAGAAGACGGTGGAGCCGAACCTGCTCGATCCCACGTTCATCACCGAGTACCCGACGGAAGTGTCGCCGCTGGCGCGGCGCAATGACGACAACCCGGAAGTGACCGACCGTTTCGAGTTCTTCGTCGGTGGCCGCGAAGTCGCCAATGGCTTCTCCGAGCTGAACGATCCCGACGATCAGGCCGCAAGATTCAAGGCGCAGGCCACGGCCAAGGAAGGCGGCGACGACGAGGCGATGTTCTACGATGCCGACTACATCCGTGCGCTCGAATACGGCCTGCCGCCGACCGCAGGCGCCGGCATCGGCATCGACCGGCTGGTGATGTTCCTTACCGATTCGCCGAGCATTCGCGATGTTTTACTTTTTCCGCAGATGCGACCCGAGGCGTAGCCATCCATGGCGAGACTTTGCAGATTCATCGACCCCCGGGGCGTACATCCCTGTACGCCCGTTCGCCTTCGCGCGAAGCGGTGCTTCGCAAACGCGAAGGCTCACCCGCAGATGCGACCCGAGGCGTAGTCCATTCGCGACGAATCCAATTTGAGCGGGTACGGCACGCAGAATTCGCTGCCCGACAACATCAGCGTCCGGCGCATGGTGTTCACGCTGGCGGCCGTGATTGCCATCGGCCCCTTGTCGATCGACATGTATCTGCCGAGCCTGCCGGCGATGCAGGCGCATTTCGGCGCCGATGCTGCAGCGACACAACTCACGCTCTCTGCCTATTTCATTGGCCTTGCTTTCGGCCAGTTGATCTACGGGCCGATCACCGATCGGCTCGGCCGCAAGCGTCCGCTGCTGTTTGGTCTGGGGCTGTACGCGCTGGTGTCGCTGGGGTGCGCCTTGGCGCCGAGCATGGACAGCCTGATCCTGCTGCGCTTCCTGCAGGCGCTGGGCGGCTGCGCCGGCATGGTCATCACGCGGGCGATGGTGCGCGACTGCTTCCCGCCGCAGGAGATGGCGCGCATCCTTTCGACGCTGGTGCTGATCATGGGCGTGGCGCCGATCCTCGCGCCGCTGCTAGGCGCGCAGATTTATCTGCTGTGGGGCTGGAGCGCGATTTTTTTCCTGATGTCGGCCTTCAGCCTGTTGTGCTTCGCCGCCATCGCCTGGGGAATCCCGGAAACCAGCCGCAATCGTTCCGATGCCTTGAGTCTTGCGGGCATCCTCGCCGGCTATGTCCGCTTGCTCGGCCACCGTCGCTTCATGGGCTACGCGCTGGCGGGTGGCGTCGCGCAGTCCGGCATGTTCGCCTACATCTCGGCCTCGTCGTTCGTGTTCATCGAGGTCTACGGCCTGTCGCCCTCGCATTTCGGCTGGCTGTTTGGCTTGAACGCCTTTGGCCTGATCAGCGCCGCGCAGGTCAATTCCTTCATGCTGCGACGCTATCGCGCCGAGCGCGTGCTGCGCATGGCGCTGACCGTCAATGCGGCCTGCGGCATCGCCATGCTGCTGACGGCGGCGACCGGGTTTGGCGGGTTCTGGGGCATCGTGGTGCCGCTGTTCTGCGGCATGAGCAGCCTGGGGTTCTCCTTCCCCAATTCCACCGCCGGCGCGATGGCACCCTTCGGCGACCGCGCCGGCATGGCGGCTGCGCTGCTCGGCACGCTGCAATTCGCACTCGCGTCGGTCTCCGGCGCCGCCGTCGGCGTTCTTTTCAACAGCACCGCGCTGCCGATGGCCGCCGTCATGTGTACCTGCGCGCTGAGCGCGCGACTGCTGCTGCAATGGCTGGTGCCGGCGCCGGTGGCGCCGCTGGTGAAGTGAGGGACCCGAGGGTCAGGTATCTTGCAAGGCGGCCAATCCGTCCTCGATGGACGTCTTGCCCAAGTAGCCCAGTTCACGCCGCGCCTTGGCGTCACTGACCGTGACCTGCTGGCAGCCAAGCACGACGGCGGTCCGCGTCAGCGGCGGGCGGCCGCGAAGATGCAGGTGTTCCCAGAGGAATTCGATGAGGCAGGCCAGCGGCCAGATCAGCGCGCGCGGCAGGCTGCGTTCGCCGGCAACGACCCCGCGCGTCGCGAACTGGCGCGTCATGAAGCTGCGGAACTCCACCGGCGCGCCATCCGTCAGAAAATAGGCTTCGCCGCCCCGGCCTTTCTCGGCCGCCAGCAGCGCCCCTTCGACGACGTTGTGAACATGGCAGGTGGAGGAGAGGTAGTGTCCGCCATCAATCCACGCGAACTTGCCTTGTTTGACGAGTTCGACAATCTGCGGCAACACCGAGGTGTCGTCGGCGCCCCAGATCAGGCGCGGGCGGATCACCACGGTGCGCATCTGCGGACTGTTGGCGGCGCACACCCGCTTTTCGGCGGCGGCCTTGCTGGCGGGATAGCGTGGCAGCGGATGTTCCGGGATCGGGCGGGTTTCATCGAGATCGATCAGCGGCGGGCCGACGGCGTAGATGGCTTCGGTGCCGACGTGAACAAAACAGGCCACACCCGCGCTGCGTGAGACGTCGAGCAAATGCCGTGTGCCTTCGACATTGACCTGCTCGAATTTCGCACGCGGTCCCCAGTCGTCGACCATCGCAGCGGCGTGAAACACAGTGTCACAGCCACGGAGTTGTTCGGCGGTAACTGTCGCCAGATCGGCCTTGACCGCGGTGGCCCCCAGGCCGGCGACCGTCGCGGCCGCGGAGTCCGTGCGGGCCAGTGCGAGGACCCGGTCGCCGCGCGCGACCAGTGCGCGGATCAGGTTGCGTCCGACGAAGCCCGAACCGCCGGTGACCAGGACGGTTTGCATGGCATCAGTCCGTGCGGGTCAGCAGCTTGTCGACATCGGCCAGGTCGCGTTCGGTCAGCCGGCCGGCGTCGGCCTTGAGGCTGAGCACGCTGATCAGGTAGGCGTAGCGCGATTGCAGGTAGTCGCGTTGCGCCGAATAGAGCAACTGCTGCGCGGTGAGCACGTCGACGATGGTGCGGGTGCCGACCTGCATGCCGGTTTCACTGGCTTCGACCGAGGTCTTGTTGGACAGTACCGCCTGCTTCAGCGCCTTGACGCGCGCGGCACCGGACAGCACGCCGAGAAAAGCGATGCGGGTCTGGCTCTCGACGGCACGCCGCTCGCCTTCGAGCAGCGCCTGTTGCTGGTCGTAGTTGTATTCGGCCTGGCGCACGCCGGACTGGGTGGCGCCGCCGGAGAAAATCGGCAGGCTGATCTGGAAGAGGGCGGTGCTGGTGCGCTGCTTTGCGCCCAGCGGACCGCCCTGTTCGCCGTCGGTGTATTGCGCCTGGAAGCCCAGGGTTGGCAGATGCCGGGCCCAGGCCGCACGGATGCCCTTCTTGGCGGCGGCAGCCTGCAACTCGGCGCCGAGCAGATCGAAATTGTGCTGCTTGGCGGCGGCGACCCAGGCGTCGGCGTTGGCCGGATCGGGCGAGGGCAGCGGGATGTCGTCCTGCAACGTGGCAATTTTCACGTCGGGAGTGTTGGTGATCTGCGTCAGCGCGTAACGGGCGCTGTCCAGCGCCTGCTGGTCGGCGATGACCTGCGCCGCCGCCGTGTCGTAGCCGGCCTGCGCGCTCTGCATGTCGGTGATGGCAGCAAGTCCGACCTGGAAACTCTGTTTGGCCTGCTCCAGCTGGCTTTCCAGCGACTTGCTCAGCGCCTGGCTGGCGCGCAGCTGGTCGGCCGCCGACAGCACGTTGAAGTAGGCCTGCGCCACGCGCAGCACCAGTCCCTGTTCGGCGGCGTTGTAGTTGGCCACGGCCAGCGCATCGAGATCATCGGCCTGCCGCAACTGCTCGAAGGCATGTCCGTCGAAAATCGCCTGGTTCAGCGTGACCTGCAGGCCGTCGTTCAGATAATCGTCGGTGTGGGTGCCAAAGCTGGTGTAGTGGGAATTGGCGTGTTCCCGTCCGCGCTGGTAGCCGGCGGAAATCTGCGGCAGCAGCGCGGCGCGCGCCTGCGGTTCTGCTTCCAGCGCGGAGTCGCGCTGTGCGGCCGAGGCCTGCAGCGTAGTGTCGTTCTGCCGCGCCAGGTCGTAGACCCGTAGCAGCTCATTGGCAGAGGCGACCTGTGGCAACAAGGCTGCGGCACAGACAAGCAAGAAGAAATTGAGGCGCATGGGCTTTCCGCTTAATCGAGGTGAATTCAGTAACGCGGCACGCTCTGATCAATCATCAGGGACCAGGCATCGATGCCGCCACCCAGGTGAGCGACATCGGCAAAACCGCTGCGCTCCAGGATGCGCCCGGCCATCTCGCTGCGCACGCCATGGTGGCAATAGATCACCACCGGCTGTTCCGGGCTGAGTTCTGCAAGACGCTGTGGCAGTTCGTTGAGCGGGATGTTGAGCGCGTCGGGCAGCGTCGCCAACGCGACCTCGTCGGGCTGGCGCACGTCCAGCAGGATAAAACGGCCTGAAGCCAGTTCTTCCTTGAGCTGCCGGGGACTGATTGTTTTCATCGTTTGAAGTCTAGCATCGCCGCTGAAATGACTTGTAAGCATGTTATCGTTTGCACTGGATTTTGTGGGTCAGACCGTGAATCTTCTGAAAAAGCGCTGGCTTAAAATTATCGCGGGGCTGGTCATTTTCATCGCTGTTTACGGCGTCGCCGGGCACTGGCTGCTGCCGCTGTGGCTGAAGTCCTTTGTCCCCCGGCAGATACAGCAGGCGACGGGCCGCGCTGCCAGCATCGGGCAGATCGCAATCAATC
Source organism: Stenotrophobium sp. (assembly GCA_035565075.1). Taxonomy (GTDB): domain Bacteria; phylum Pseudomonadota; class Gammaproteobacteria; order Nevskiales; family Nevskiaceae; genus Stenotrophobium. The sequence goes on along the minus strand of DATMTG010000024.1, from coordinate 4,753 downwards.
CGTTTGCCCTGACCGTGCGGGTCGATGGCCTGACGGTTTTCGGCCCTGACGGGCACACGCCAGCCGCACGGATCGGCGAGTTGTACGCCGACTTGTCGTTGTCTTCGCTGATTCACCGCGCGCTGGTGATTGATGAGATTCGCATCCAGCACCCGCAACTCGCGTTCGCGCGCCTGACGCCGGAGCGATTCAGCTATTCCGATATCGTTGATCGCTTGCGGAACGCGCCAAAAAGTTCCGGCACATCGCAGCCGATACATTTCGCGTTCTACAACATCCAGCTGACCGATGGGCAGGTGGACTTCGATGATCACGTTTCAGGCAGGCAGCATCATATCGAGCAACTGCAGTTCAGCCTGCCGTTCATCTCGGATCTGGCACACAAGGTTCAAATCTTCGTGCAGCCACGGCTGTCGGCGCGCATCAATGGCAGCCCGGTTGAAATCAAGGGGCGCAGTCAGCCGTTTGCAGCGGATCATGCGACCCACCTGGACCTGGATTTTGATGCCTTCGATATCCCCACCTATCTCGGGCTGGTGCCGATCAAGCTGGACTACGTCCCGACTGCGGGGCGGCTGGACAGCAGGCTGTCGGTCAGTTTCCGTCAACCGGCAAATGCGCCGCCGCAGGTCACCCTGCAGGGCACGCTGAACATTTCGGGGCTGGAAATCCGACAACGCACGAGTGGCGCAATCATCGGCGCCGGGAAGCTGAATGTGGATCTGCGGCGCAGCGACTTGCTGAAAATGCAGTGGGATATTGCCGAAGCCGGCATCGACCACTTGAAGGTCAATCTTCAGCGGCACGACAAGCCTGCGCTGGCCGTGGACAGTATTGCCTTGCAGGATGCCACGTATGTCGGCGCTGCAGAAAAGCTACAGGCCAAGAGCTTGACGATCAGCGCGCCGATGCTGGCCTTGCAGCGTGACAGGAACGGCCGCATAGACCTGCTCAGCGCGCTGATCCCGCCTGCCGATCACGGCGTTGTCCATAAGTCCACAGTGGCCCAGCCTGCAGCAAAGCCAACGCCACCGCTGACCGCCAGGCTGGACAAGTTCTCGATTGCGGACGGGCATGTGCTGTTCGACGATGACAGCACCGCCAAGCCCGTGCACATTGATCTGCAGGCTTTGAAATTTTCGGCCGAATCGGTGACCACCGAAGCGGGCGTGCGTATTCCCTGGAATCTCTCCGCCGCGCTCGGCAAGGGAACCCTGGCACTCAAAGGCGGCGTGGCTGCCGATCCGCTCAAGCTGGATGTCGATGCCGATATTTCGGGAGTCGACCTGTCGCCCTTGCAGGGTTATTTCTCCTCGAAGCTCAATGTCGATATCCGCCGCATGAACCTGGGCACGCAGGGCCACCTGGATCTGGAACAGGCTCAAAAGGGCGCATGGAATGCCCACTATGCCGGCACGCTGGATGTCACCCACCTGGCCGTGCGCGACAAACTCACGGGCCAGCCTTTCCTGAACTGGAAATCGCTCAGTATCGCCAGGCTGGATGTGCAGTACCCGGCCCGTGGCGCGCCGTTTCAGTTGCTGCTGGGAAAAATTGCCTTGTCCGATTTTTATGCGCGCGTCATCGTCAATGCCAATGCCCGCCTCAATCTGCAGGATGTCGTTGCCTCAAATGATGCAGGCGGTGCTGCCGTTCCCGTTTCGGTGACGGCGCCAACGCCGGCGGATGCCTCACCTCCGGCGGTGGCCAAATCGGTGCCGGCTCCCACCCCTCAAGCGGGGCCATCGCCGCGTATCCGTCTGGGGCCTGTGACACTGACCCAGGGCCGCGTCAGCTATACCGACAACTACATCAAGCCCAACTACTCGGCGCATTTGACGGATCTCGCCGGCTCGATTGGCCGTATCGCGTCCGATCAGCCTGCACCGGCGGCCGTTGAACTCAATGGCCAGCTCGATGGCGACGGTACCCTGGCGCTCAAGGGTGCAGTCAATCCGCTGGCCAAGCCTTTGTATCTCGATCTGAAAGCCGACGCGCGCGATATCGAGCTGACACGCCTGACGCCCTATGCGGCCAAGTATGCCGGCTACGACATCGACAAGGGCAAGCTCACGGTGAACGTGAGCTACCACATCGAGAACCAGCAGTTGCAGGCGCAGAATCACGTCTACCTGGACCAGCTCACGTTCGGCAAGCGCGTGGACAGCCCTGAGGCCACCAAGCTGCCGGTGCTGCTCGCGGTGGCGCTGCTCAAGGACCGCAATGGGGTGATCGACGTCAACCTGCCGGTATCCGGTTCGTTGTCCGATCCGCAGTTCAGCATCGGCGGCGTCATTCTGCGTGTGCTGGGCAATCTGCTGGCAAAGGCGGTGACTTCGCCGTTTGCATTGCTCGGTTCCGCGTTTGGCGGCGGAGAGGAGTTGAGCTATGTCGAGTTCGCGCCCGGTTCGGCCCAGCTGAGCGCTGCGGATTCCGACAAGCTGGATAAGCTCGTCAAGGCCTTGAAGGACCGGCCAGCACTGAAGCTGGATATTTCGGGCCGGGCAGACCCCGCTGTCGATATCGACGGCCTGAAGCATGAAGCACTCATGCAACGGGTTCGCCGCGAAAAAATCCGCTCGCTGGGCGACGACAAAAGCAGCGATGCCGACCACATCACGGTCGGTGCCGATGAGTATCCGAAGTATCTGAAAAAAGCCTACGACCGCGAAAAATTCCCGAAGCCGCGAAATTTCATCGGGCTGGCCAAGGACCTGCCGCAGGCCGAGATGGAAAAACTCATGCTCGCCAATATCCCGGTTGACGAAAATTCATTGCACGACCTGGCGATGCAGCGTGCAAGCGTGGTGCGCAGCTACCTGACGGGAACCGGCAAGATTGACGGCGCCCGCCTGTTCCTGGCCGCGCCGCATCTCAACGCCGAAGGCATCCATGACCCGGGCAAAACGAGCCGTGTCGATTTCCAGCTGAAGTGATGCGCGCGGCGCCTAGTCCACGGTAAAACGCAGCACGCCGATCAGTTGGCCGCCATCGGTCAGTACCCGCACCTGCCAGTGCCCTCGCGGATCGGCCGGCATGTTCTGCTTGCAGCTCCAGGCGCGGTAGCCCTGCTCGCGGCCGCCGCTGATCTGCAGCGGGATGTCGTCCAGCGTCGTGCCGTTCTGGATCCAGAGGTGATGGATGCCTTCGTCCAGGCCGCGCGGCGCCCGGATCGCTGTCCAGCCGCACAGGCCTCTGCTGGCTTCCACGGCCGTGATCTCGCGCAAGGTGTCCTGCGGCATCCGGGCGTCGGCATCGACCTCGTGGGTGATGACGCCGCGGGTCATCCACAGGGTGGCCGGCGGGATCCAGGGCCGTGCCAGCCATGCGGTCAGGCCCAGTGCGAGGGTCAGTGAAACCAGCAGCAGCCATTGTCGCGGCCGCTGCACGCCGATGATGCGGGCCAGTGTCGGCATCGAGAGCAGCGCCACCGCAATGGCGGCGACCCGAAGGCTTTGCGTGGTGGTCAGGTGCCACAGCATCGGTGCCGCCGTCAGCGTGGCGACGAAGACCGAGAGCGCATGCAGGGCCAGATACAGGCTGCGCCGCGTCGCGACCTGGCGGTAATAGAGCGGGTCGACGACCGTTACCAGCGCGGCAACGATCAGCAGGCCGGTGAAGACGGCTTGTCCCGACCGCCAGGAGGTGGTGTAAAAGAAAAAAGGCAGGGTGAAGAAGAAGGTTTCCTGGTGCGCGCACTGCACGGCATAGCGCAGCAGCACCGGCGGCAGGCGGATGCCCAGGCGGATGCGGAACCATTCGCCGAGGCTGTTCTCGGCCAGCATCAGCAGCCAGGTGAGCGGCAGTGCGATGACGAGTATCTGCGCCGCGTGTTCGCGCCGCTGTACCAGCAGGAAACTGGCCAGTCCGAACAGGAAGCTGCCCAGCGCCAACAGGTTGTGATGCCGTTGCAGCAACCGGATCAGGCGCGCGACGGATGTTTCGGCGACAACGGGGCCGGCGGCGTCCTGCATCAGGGCGATTTTGGATACACCAGCACCGCCAGCTCCGTGCGACTGTAGACGCCGAGCTTGCGGTACACCCGGTAGAGATGATTGGCGACGGTCGAAGGGGCAACGCCGATGCGGCGTGCGGCCTGCTTGAAGGACAGGCCCTGGGCGACGGCCTGCACGATTTCGCGCTCGCGCGGCGTCAGATAATCGAGCGGGCCGGCGGGCCAGAGATAGACGATCAGGGTGTCGGACGCGCGCTGGGTCTGGACGCAGAGGTCGCCGATCAGCGTCGGAGTCCCCGGATCGGGGAGGGGAAAAGGCAGGCTATACGGATCGCGGTCCGGGAAATGCTTTTCCAGCAGATCGAGGAACCGCGGTTGCACCTGGTGGAAGCTGCCCTCCTGATCGACCACTGCGGCGGCGCATTCGACCGGGCGCTCGCGATCCTGCGCCAGCCGCAGGAAAAAATTGTGCGAAGCGGCGCTGTAGAGGTGGTAGGTGATGCGCTGCTGCAGCGCCCGGTCCTGGTCGCTGAAGGGATTGTCGCGGTCCCTGCGATACAGGGAGATCAGCGAATACAGGCCGCTGCGCGAGTCGAGGTGCACCGCGGACAGGATGCGCGAGATGCCGTTGGGTGCGAATACCTTCTTGTAGAGCTTCGACTTGAAAAACTCGTTGTCCGGAAAGACGTCGCGCATGTCCACCGGCACGTCCAGGTTTTCCAGCATGCGCGGCAGGATGGGGTTGATGTCGCCGGTGGCCTCCAGCGTAGACGGGTAACTGTCCGGGACGCCATTGAC
>DATMTG010000023.1:0-9014 GCA_035565075.1 Stenotrophobium sp. | reverse complement strand
GCTGCCCACGGTGGGTTTGCACAGCCAGACCAGTACCAGCAGGCCGAAGCACAACCACGCTGAGGCCCAGAAATAATCCAGCGATGACAGCAGGTAGGCCTGGCTTTCGAGGCCGCGCATCAGCACTTCGAGCGATTGCGCGGTGGACAGGCCGAGATGATGCAGCCCTGTCATCGCTTGCTTGACGACAGGACTGTAGACGCTGCTCGCTTCCGACAAACGCGCCTGGTGAAACGTCGCGTCGTTGTCCCAGAAGGTGGTGGTGATCGAGGTGGCGAAACTGCCGGCGGTGATGCGCATGAAATTGGACATGCCGGATGCCGCCGGGATGCGCGAAGGTTCCAGCGTGTGCAGTGAGATCGCCACCAGCGCGATGAAGAACGTGCCCATCGCCAGGCCCTGCACCAGCATCGGCGCGACAAAGGTCGAGAAGCTGGCGTCCACCGTGAACAGCGAGCGCATGTAGAACGAGATGCCCAGCGTGATGAATGCGAACGCGGCGAAGTAGCGCGCATCGTTTTTTTGCAGGTACTTGCCGACGAACGGCGAGATCAGTACCGCGACGACGCCACTGGGCGCCGCCACCAGGCCGGCCCAGGTCGCGGTGTAGCCGAGATGGATCTGCAGCCACAGCGGCAGCAGCACGACGTTGCCGAAGAACGCGGCATAGCCCAGGCACAGAGCCGCGGTGCCGAGCGCGAAATTCCAGTCCTTGAACAGCGACAAATCCACGATCGGATGTTCTTCGGTGAGCTCCCAGATCAGGAACGCGACGAAGCCGATGACCGCCACCAAGGTCAGGATGACGATCTGGCTGGAGGCGAACCAGTCGAGCTGCTTGCCGCGGTCGAGCACGACCTGCAGCGCGCCAATCCACGTTACCAGCAGGCCGAGTCCAACGACATCGATCGGTAATTGCCGTGTCGGCGTCTCGCGCTTGCCCAGGTAGCGCCAGCAGATGAAGGCGCTGAACGCACCAACCGGCAGGTTGATGAAGAAGATCCACGGCCAGGTGTAATTGTCCGAGATGTAGCCGCCGAGGATCGGGCCGCAGATCGGCGCGACCAGCGTGGTCATCGACCAGATCGCCAGCGCCGTGCCGCGTTTCTCCGGCGGGAATATCGCCAGCAGCAAGGCCTGCGAGCCCGGAATCATCGGGCCGGACACCGCGCCTTGCAGCACGCGGAACGCGATCAGCGACTGGATGCTCCAGGCCATGCCGCAGAGCATCGAGGCGATGGTGAACATGGTCACCGAGAAGACGAACGTACGCACGACGCCGTAGCGCTGCATCAGCCAGCCGGTCAGCGGCACCGAGACGCCGTTGGCCACCGCAAACGAGGTGATGACCCAGGTGCCCTGGTCGGGGCTGACGCCGAGATTGCCGGCGATGGTCGGGATCGAGACGTTGGCAATGGTCGAGTCCAGCACCTGCATGAAGGTACCCAGCGCCAGTGCCAGCGCGGTGATCGCCTTGTCGCCGGGCGCAAGTCCCATGGGCGTATTCACGATGACGTCCGAAGGAGATCAGTTGCCGGAATTGGCGCGGATGATTTCATCGATGCGCTTCTGGATCCGGGCGTCATCGGCATCGTCGCCGGCGCGCACCGGCAGCGGCACGGCGCGTACCTGCGTCGCCACCACTGGGCCAGAGGTGTCCCTGACGTCGACGCTGACATTCATCGACAGGCCGATGCGCAACGGATGTTCCGCGATCTCTTTCGGATCCAGCGTGATGCGCACCGGCACGCGTTGCACGATCTTGATCCAGTTGCCGGAGGCGTTCTGTGCCGGCAGCAGCGCGAATGCCGAGCCGCTGCCCGCGGCCATTCCGGCGAGGCGGCCGTGATACACCACATCGCTGCCGTAGAGATCGGCGTGCAGCGTTACCGGCTGCCCCACGCGCATGTTCTGCAACTGCACTTCCTTGAAATTGGCATCGACCCACATGTCGCTCAGGGGCACCACCGCCATCAGCGGTTCTCCCGGCGAGATGCGCTGGCCGATCTGCACCGTGCGCTTGGCGACGACGCCGGCGATCGGCGCCACCAGATGCGTGCGGCGCAGCGCCAGTGCCGCATTACGCACCGCGCTGGCAGCGCTCAACACCAGCGGATGGGTGGCGATGGTGGTGCCCTGGGTCTGCGCCAGTGTGGCGTTGAGCTGTTCGTGGGTCGCGTCAAGGCTGGCGCGCAGGCTGGCGAGCGTGTCACGGGCGTGTGCGAGCTCTTCGGCCGAGACCGCGCCCTGCTCGACCAGCGATTTGCGGCGGTCGTAATCGGCTTGCGCGCGGGCCAGCGCGGTCTTGCGTTCAACGATCGTGGCCCGGTACTGATCGGCCAGTGCGAGGGTGCCGCGCACCTTGCGCACGGCATCGGCCAGACTGGCCTCGGCGCTGGCCATCGCCAGTTCGGCATCGGCGGGATCGAGGTCCACCAGCGCCTGGCCCTGTTGCACGCTCTGGGTGTTGTCGACGTGCACGGCGACGACGGTGCCGGCCACTTCGCTGGTGATCTGCACCATGTCCGACACGGCGTAGGCATCGTCGGTGTTTTCGAAGTGGCGTGCGTAGAGGAACCAGTGTGTGCCCCAGATGGCGCCGGCAATCAGGACGATCAGCAGCAGGGCCAGCAGGCCACGGCGGCGTGCAGCGCCTCGGGCGGCGGCGGGAGTTGCGGCATTCATGAGGAAGCTCCGGACAACGCGGCAATATTGGAAGGATCGAAGCTGCCGCCGAGCGCGAGCAGCAGGGTGACGCGGGCTACCGCTTGCGCGGCGACCAGATCGACCTGTTCGCGGCGTGCGCTGAGCACGGCGGTTTCGGCGGAGAGCACCGCCAGCCGGTTGCTCAGGCCCGCGCGGTAGCGGGCTTGGGCGATGCGATAGGCATCTTCGCTGGCGGCCAGCGATCGCGTGTTCTGTTCGATCTGGTTCTTGTAGGAGGCCAGCAGGCTCAGCTGATCGGCGCTCTGCTGCACGGCCTGCAGCACGGTGTTGTTGTAATCGGCGATGGCGATATCCACCTTGGCCGCTGCACCGCGGTAGCCGGCCTTGAGCTGGCCGGATTCAAAGACCGGCAGATGCAGCGCCGGGCCGATGCCGTAGGCGAGGTCGTCGCTGCGGAACAGGTTGCCGAGGCCGATCGCGCCGAAGCCGGCGAAGGCCGAGAGATTGATGTCGGGATAGAACGCCGCCTTGGCTGCGGCCTGGCCCTGCGTCGCCGCATCGACACGCGCCCGTGCCGCGAGGATGTCGGGTCGGCGTGCGAGCAGGTCGATCGGCAGTTTTTCGGGCAGCGGCAAGGCCTGTGCCAGATCGAGATGCGGGCGCTTGATGCCGGCGTAGGCTGCCGTTCCCTGGCCGGTCAGCGCCGCCAGCCGGTGCACGGCCAGATCGATGCCGGCCTGGGCCTGCAATCGCGCCAGGTGCGCTTGCGCCAGCGCCGCCTCGGCATCGCGCAGGCGGCTTTGATCGTCCAGCCCGGCGTCGACGCGGCTCATGGCGAGATCGTGGATGGATTGCTGCTGCGCTTCGGCTTGCGCCGCGATATCCGACTCCGTCCAGGCCCGGTCGAGGTCGACGTAGGCTTGCGCCATGGCGCCGGCCAGGATATCGCGCGCGACCTGCACGTCCAGCGCAGCGGCACGGGCGAGGCCGGCACTGCGGGCGATGACCGCGGCCTGGCGACCAAAGAAATCGATGTCCCAGTTGAGATTCAGCGCGAGCTGGCCGCGCCAGTAACGGCCGCCGCCGAACGGTGGCGGAATGATGTCGTGCTTGGGGAAGCGCTGATAGACCTCGGTACCGTCCAAGGTGACGCCGGGATGCGAGGCGGCAGTGTCGGACTGGACCTGCGACAGCGCCAGCCGCACACGGGCCAGGGCCTCGGCAAGATGCGGGTTTGCGGCGAATGCCCTGGCGATCAGTTCATCCAGTTGCGGGTCGCCATACGCCTGCCACCAGCCTTCGGGTGCGCGTGCCTGCGACGCGCCGTCGAGCCCGACCTGGCTGGCGGCAAGCGGGGTGGCGTGGGGCGGCAGTTTCGGCGGCAGTACGCAACCGGCAAGCATCGCGAGCGTCATCAGGGAAACCGACAAGGCTGGTGCGTTCATGGGATGTCTCTGGGAGGGTCGGATCAGGCGTTGTCGCCTTGTTCGATGCGCGCAATCAGCTTGCCAAGCAGACGGGTCAGCTCCGAAACCTCGGCCGTGCTGAAGCTGTCCAGCGCGCTGTTCAGGCGCCCCGTCACCAGCGGAATCAGGGATTCCACCGTCTTGCTGCCGAGCCTGGTCAGATGCAGCCGCACCACGCGGCGGTCTTCTTCGCTGCGCCGCCGCTCCAGCAGGCCACGCGACTCGAGCTGGTCGATCACGCGGGTCAGTGCGCCGCTGTCGTGGCGATAATCGCGGCAGATGTCGGTGGCGGTGAAGCCCAGTTCATCGCGCACGTACATCAGCACGACCCACTGCATGAAGGTGAAATCGTGACCGGCAAATGCGGCCTCGACGCGGTCCATCATCAGGCCGTGCGCGCGCTTGACCAGATAGCCGATGCTGCTGCGGGCTCGATATTTTTCGGGTGTGTAGTGGTCCATGCCTGCTTAAACAATAACAGCCTAGGCAGGTAAATTAGCACCAAATTCCATTTTTGCAAATAGGCAGGTTGTGCCGCGTCGCAGGCCCGGATTCCCGTTTCAGGAAGCCGCGATTTCACCCGCCCGGGGCAGGGGGCCGTCATCGATTTCCGACTCGAAAGCGCGCAGGCGCTTGTGGATCGACAGCAGCTCGATGATGGTGGTCCAGGAATTGACCAGGTACTGGAAGGATGAGCGCACCTGGTCGAAGGCATTCAGGATCTGGTTCATCAGGCCCAGCGTGATGAGGCCGGCGACGATGGTCGGTGCGAGGATGATGTAGGGGAAGATGTTGTCGGTCTGCAGGTAGATGATGCGCCCGACATTGAAATACATGTAGTGAAAATAGAGCTTGAAGTAGTTGTGCCGGACGTGGCTGAACAGTTCGCGGATCGTCGGCGGTTGGGCACGCTCGGCACTGTCTTCGCCGTAGACCAGCTCTTTGCGATAGGCCGCTTCCACCAGCTGGTTGCGGAATTGCAGTCCCGGCAGCTTGACGCCGATCAGGGCCAGGAACACCGTGCCGAACAGCGACCATAGGATGGCGACCATCACCAGCGCGTCGGGAACTTCGCCGACCAGCGGCAGTTCCTTGACATGGGAGGAGAGCGTCAGCAATACCGGCAGGAAGGCGATCAGCGTCATCACCGAATTGATCAGGCTGACGCCAAGGTCTTCGGTGATCGACGAGAAGCGCATGGTGTCTTCCTGCACGCGCTGGGCCGCGCCCTCGATCAGCCGCAGCTTCGGCCAGTGCGCCATGTAGTAGTCGTTCATCGCCGTGCGCCAGCGGAAGACGTAGTGACTGACGAAGAAGCGGGTCAGCACGCCCACGGTCACCGCGACCAGCGCGATATAGGCGAAAGTCGCCAGCTCACCGTAAAACTGCTCGAGCGTGACCTTGCCGCTGTGGCTCAACGCGGCCTGGACCAGATCGTAGAACGGGCCATACCAGTTGTTGATGGCGACGCTGACTTCGACCTGGATATAGGTCACGAACAGGATCAGTGCCGAGCCGGGAATCGACCAGCGCCACCACGGCTGCGCCGCGACCGTCTGCCAGAACGCGGTAAACGCGCCGACGAACACGATGTAATAAATGTAGAACCACAGGAAAGGTTTCGACCAGAAGATCGACACGCCGATGATCGGCTTGGCGTCCGGCGCTGCTGGCGGCAGCCCGAAATGCGCGCCAAAAGCCCGTCCGCCCGCGTACCAGAGCGTGACGGCGATCGCGGTCCACAGGAACACCGACAGGAAAAAGAATCTTGACCGCGGAAAGAAGGACACGAACATGGATTGGACCCTGGCGGAGCGACTGACGGCAGTGGAGGGATGTCCCGAATGTCTGCAGGCGTGCAGCATACGGGAACAATGTCGTCAGATGGACAGCAGGAATCCGTTTTTTACTGCTTTGGCGCGGATGATTCCGCCGGGCCGGGACATCTGCGGCCAGTAGCCGCCCGAACAGCAGGGCTCAGGCGGCAGTCATTCCTCGGGCGCCGGCATCGGCAAGCCCGACAGGACCGACTCGGCGCGTTTTGAGCGGAACAGGGGATAGAGGTACTGGACATACCAGGACTCGCTGCCGTGACGCCGGTCGTCGGGCAGGCCGAAGGCCGGCGGGTAGCGCCGCGTGATCAGCGCAGTGCCGAAAATCACGTCCCACAGGAACAGCAGGTTGCCGTAGTTGCCCCGGTAGTGGCCGATGCCGTCGTCCTGGCGCAGGGCGTGGTGGGCGAAGTGTGTGGCTGGTGTGGAGATCGTCCGTTCCAGCAGCCACGCGAGCGGGCGTAACGCCCGTATGCGGTACAGCGGCTCATCCCAGCGCGCCTCGGAGTGCGCGCCGACGATTACGGCCATTTTTACGATGGCGTAGGCAAGGTAGACCGGCCCGAAGCCCAGATAGACCAGCGCCGCGCTCAGCCATAGACCGGGCATGGCCGCGTAGTAGAAAAAATTATTGCGGTACACCACGCGCACGCCCATGTACGCGGCGCTGTGATGCGCGCGATGGAACGGCCACATCAGGCTGGTGTGGGACAGCCGGTGCCACCAGTACTGGGTCAGATCATCGGCGAGTATCAGCACCAGCACTTGTTGCCACCAGGGCCAGTGGGCCCAGGCATTGTGCCAGGCTAGGAAATGAGCGGTGCCCAGCGCCTGCGCGGCAAAGCTGATGGCCGGGACGATGACCAGCGGAAAGGTGATGAAGACCACGATATCGAGCCGCAGGTCCTCGCGGCTGGCATCGGCGGAGTTGAAGCGCCGACGCCGGATTTCAACCGCGGCGAAGACGGCAAATATCAGGAATAAAACCAATCCCATCCACGGTGGCATCTGAGCATCCTCCGATCAGTTCACGGAGAAATTGTTGTCCACTGCATAGCGCGAATCTTGCCCGTAGCGGACAAAATTTGGGCTTTGTACGACAGCGTGCAACCGCGGGTCAGGCGGCCGTGGCGCCGACCGGCTGGCGGCCGATGCTCAGGTAGGTAAAGCCCATGCGCTGCATGAACTCGGGATCGTAGAGGTTGCGGCCGTCGAAAATCACCGGCTGCTTGAGCAGCTTGGCGATGCGCGCAAAATTCGGACTGCGGAACTGCTTCCATTCGGTGACGATCGCCAGCGCGTCGGCGCCATCCACGGCCTGCTCGGCGGTTTCGCAGAGCTGCAGGTCCGCACGCTTGCCGTAGGCTTTTTCGGTTTCGTGCATGGCAACGGGATCATAGGCCTTGACGGTCGCCCCCGCGGCCCAGAGCGCCTCCATCAATACGCGGCTGGTGGCCTCGCGGATATCGTCGGTCTTGGGCTTGAACGACAGCCCCCAGACCGCGATCGTCCTGCCTTTGAGGCGATTGCCGAAATACGATTGCATGCGGGCGAACAGCACGGTTTTCTGGCGCTCGTTCACTTCCTCGACGGCCATCAGGATGCTGGGCTTCACGCCTGCGGCGACTGCGGTATGCACCAGCGCCTTGACATCCTTGGGGAAGCAGGAGCCGCCATAGCCGCAGCCGGGATAGATGAAGTGATAGCCGATGCGCGGATCCGAACCGATACCGGCGCGGACGTGTTCGATGTCCGCGCCGACATGTTCGGCGACGTTCGCCAGCTCGTTCATGAAGCTGATCTTGGTGGCGAGCAGGGCGTTGGCCGCGTACTTGGTCAGCTCCGACGAGCGGATATCCATCGCGATCAGCCGGTCGTGATTGTGATTGAACGGTTCGTACAGCGCCCGCATCAGGTTTTCCGAACGCAGGCTGTCGGTGCCGATGACGATCCGGTCGGGGCGCGTGAAATCGGCGATGGCCGCGCCTTCCTTGAGGAATTCGGGGTTGGAGACGACGTCGAACTCGAGGGTCGCCCCGCGTGCTGCCAGGGCTTCCGTCAGCGCCGCACGCACCTTGTCGCAAGTGCCCACGGGCACCGTGGACTTGGTAATGACGATCTTGTAGTCGTCCATATGCTCGCCGATGGTCCGGGCGACCTGCAGGACGTACTTGAGATCGGCAGAACCGTCTTCGCCCGGCGGAGTGCCGACCGCGATGAACTGGTATTGGCCGTGCTGGATCGCAGCCGCGGCGTCCGTGGTAAAGCGCAGACGGCCTTGCGTGTGGTTGATTTTTACCAGTTCCGCAAGGCCGGGTTCGTAAAACGGGCATTCCCCCCTGCGCAACGTCTCCACGCGCTGGGCATCGACGTCGACACAGATCACGTCATTACCGGCGTCGGCAAAGCAGGTAGCGGTGACCAGCCCGACATAGCCGGAACCAAAGATCGTGATATCCATGGCTTTCGTCCTTTACGGGGTGCCGGTTTCCTGCGAGTGCGTGGCGGGCGCCGGTTCAGAGGCAACAGGTGCAGCGGGCGCTGACGGCGTGGCGGGCGCTGGCTGGGAAGCGGCGGGCTCGCGGGGCGGCTGCGTCACCGGCTGGGATTGGGGTTCAGGCACGATGTAGTCGGCGGCCGGTGCGACCGGACGGAACAGGGACGCCTGCTCGGGCGCTTCGCGGCGCGGCGCGGCCATCGGCGAAGCGACGGTTTCTTCGGATCTTGGGGCCTGGTCGTGTGCAGTGGCCGGGGCTGCTTCGTGATGGCTTACCACAGTTTCCAGATCGCGGGGCGTGGAAGATGATCCGCCTTCTGCGGCCGGATGCGCAGCGCGCCCGGACTGCGAGGACTGCTGTATCGATTCTGGGTTTTCCGTTCCGGTACCGGCATTCTGCGGGTTCTCGCGTCCACGGCCGCGCCCACGACGATTGCGCCGGCCACGCAGGCTGCGGCCCCCGGTATGTTCGTCGCCGCCGCGCTCGGCAGGTGCCGCGTTGCCGCCGGCAGCGGTATCGGCCGGAGACTGCGCCGGCCGGTTTTCCGGCTG